>JAZURZ010000062.1:0-17492 GCA_045606465.1 Clostridia bacterium
CAATCTGCATAGGAGTTCCACATGGGTTTGTCGGCTGATAAGGGAAAAAGAAAGAAAGACGATTTAAAAGCCTTTCCCCTGTAGAAAATTCCCAGTCGAGAGCAAAATATTTTTGAATATCATTTACTGCACTTCCCGTAATACGCATATGAGTATCACGCCATACAAGCTTTTTTTTGCTCAAGTATTCATCGCCTATATTCATGCCTCCGAGATAGGCAATTTTACCATCAATAACAGCTATTTTTCTATGATTGCGATGATTTAGCTTGGAGGCTGAAAAAAGCTTTACAGGAAAAAATTCTGCGACATGTCCCAATTGTGCTCCTCTAAGAGAATCAAAGCATCTTCTTGGGGTAAGCAAAGAACCAAAAGCATCATATAAAAGACGCACCTCAACACCCTCATTTGCCTTTTTTGTAAGAGCAGATATTACTTCCTTGCCAATTTCATCGTTGTGGATTATAAAATAGAGCATATTTATTGAATGTTTTGCATTTTCAATATCTTTTAAGAGGGTTTTAAATTTTTCTTTCCCGTCGGTTATTATTCTGATATCGTTATCGCAGGTTACTTCATTGTGAGAAACATTGAGAAGATATTTATAGACATTTGAATGTTTTGAATTTTTGAATAAATTATAATTCTTTTTTTCATGGTAAAAGGTATTAAGTATGCTATCGTTAAGAATTTGTTTTTGAACATATAATTTTTTTGTATGGGCTCTGAGTCCATGACCAAAAATTAAAAAAAACACAAGACCGCCTATAGGAAACGCAACAAAGCATAAAATCCATGCCATGGAAACAACAGGGTCACGGCGCTCAAAAAAAATCATGGCAATTATAAGCAAAAAATTTATAATATATCCTATTATGATAATATCGGTCATTTTGCACCTCCTTGTAGAGCAATTATGTAAAAAGAGTCAGAGCTTTTTTCTTTTGGAAAAAAAGCATAGTACAAAAAATATTGCTATTGCAAGGATAACGCCGATAAAATCTATCCATATATCAACTACAAGACTGCCTCTGCCGGAAACAAAATTTTGCACAAGCTCGTCTGTGCAGGCAGTTAAAAGCCCTAAAAAAGCTACATTTATGGCAGATTTACGAAAGGTAGATTTTCCGAAGAAATAAGCAAGGCTTACAAAAAGCCCTTGCACAAAAAATTCTGCCATATGAGCTGCTTTTCTCACAAATGTGGTTACATCGTGGCGGGTTATATTTTTAAAAATCAGAGAAAGCTTTTCGAAAAGAAAATCCACAAAAGGGCTGCTCATAGCAAGCGATTCGCTAGCTGTTTTTAAGGAATTTGAAACTATAAAAATAGTTACAATAATTCCTAAAACAGCAAAAAATATTGATTTGTTTTTCATAATATTATCCCTTCTTGTCGATGTTAATATTAAATTATTTTTCATACAAATTTATTATAGCACCTTTGATATTTTATTTCAATACAAAAAGAAAAATTTACAAAAAGTAAAAATATCGCATTTACAAAATAAAAAAATTGTGATATAATTGCTATGCTACATAATTATACTTACAATAGAATAGACATATTTATTCACTACAGGGAGTACGCTATATAGGTAAAAGCGTACACTCTGACTATCTGAGCCTTGTAGTGAAGATATGTAAGTATAAGTGTGTAGCAACCTTATGTCGGAGTTTGTGCGTTTTTCGGTGCATGGCTCCCAAATAAGAGCTATGCACTTTTTTTATGTAGGTGATTTTATGTCAAATGAAAATAAAAAATATTGTTGTTGTTTTACGGGGCACAGACCAGAAAAACTTAATATTTCCACAGAAAAAATTAAAGAAAAATTACGCGAGGCGATAAAAGATTCAATAAATCAAGGATATAGAACATTTATTTCGGGTATGGCTTTAGGTGTAGATATATGGGCTGCAGAAATTGTCCTTGATGAAAGAGAAAAGGAGAAGAATATCAGATTAATATGTGCACTGCCATATGATGGATTTGAAAAGAAATGGGAGTTGTCAGAAAAGAAAATATATCAGGATATTATAAAAAATGCAGATGAGGTTGTATATGTATGCAACCATTATTCAAGATATTGTTTTCAAATTCGCAATGCATATATGGTTGACCATAGTGCAAAGATAATTGCGGTTTATAATGGAGAAAAGGGAGGGACTGAAAATACAATCAAGTATGCAATGGGGAAAAACTTAGAAATTGTAAATATTATTTCTGAAATTAAAAGTTTTTAAAAGAGTGAGGATAAAGAGAAGTATAGAGATGTTTTTGTTTTTAGCTTTGTAATAAGTTTCAGTAAAAATCCGCACACTAATGTGTACGGATTTTTGGAGCTGATGATGGGACTCGAACCCGCGACCTGCGGTTTACGAAACCGCCGCTCTACCAACTGAGCTACACCAGCATATATGATGAGGGCGATAAAATCGCCCTCATTTTTTGCTTATGACAATAAGCTTTTTGCTATTTCATTTATAACCTTGCCATCAGCTCTGCCTTTAGTTTTAGGCATGACTGCTGCCATTATTTTGCCCATATCCTTCATGGTTTGGGCACCTGTTTGTTCAACTGCTTCGGCAACAATTTGCTTTAGTTCTTCAAAAGACAATTGTTCAGGCAAATATTCCATCAAAACATCCATTTCCGCCTTTAATTCGGCGATTAGGTCTTCACGTCCGCTTTTTTCATAGTCCGGAAGGGAATCTCTGCGTTGTTTGAGCTGTTTGGCAATGACATCCAACACGCCCTCATCATCAAGAGTTATTTTTTTATCCTTTTCTACTTGGAGTACACCGGCTCTGACCATTTGTACAACATTTTTACGGACGGTATCTTTTTCTTTCATGGCAGACTTTAAATCTTCCGCCAACTTTTCTTTAAGCGACATTTTCAAAAAGCCACTCCTTATTTAAACTTTCTTTTGCGTGCAGCCTCAGACTTCTTCTTACGCTTTACGCTGGGTTTCTCGTAATGTTCACGTTTTCTTATTTCAGACATAACACCTGACTTTGCACACTGACGCTTAAATCTGCGAAGTGCACTGTCTAGTGACTCATTATCTTTTACTCGAATTTCAGACATGTATTTCCCCTCCCTCCGGCTGGACAATTCTTCCGGCTGTTTGATGGATAGCACAGTCGGCTCATGACACAAACCGACTACTGCCACAAATGATATTATACCCTATATTTAGTAGAGATGTCAATATATTTTGATAATTTTTCGTAAAATTTTTAAATTTTATTCAAATTTAATATTTTCATGAAGAAAAAATGTGCATAATTGCTTTTTAAAATTAACCTGCCGGCCAAGAGAACTGTCTTCCGCCTGTAAGGTGAAAATGGATATGCGAAACTGTCTGACCGCCATACTCTCCGCAGTTATTTATTATGCGATAGCCCATCTCATCAATGCCTAAATCTTTTGCAATTTTCGGAATTGTTTCAAATATGTGTGCAATATAGCAGCTATTTTCAGCAGTTATTTCGTTAGCTGATTTTATATGCAGTTTAGGAATTATTATAACGTGGACAGGAGCTTGGGGCTCAATGTCATAAAATGCAAGAATCAAATCATCTTCATAGACCTTTTTTGAGGGAATTTCCCCTGCAATTATTTTACAAAATAAGCAATCCATAGCTAAAATCTCCTTATTTATATTTTAAAGCCTTTATTATAAAATACAATTGTTATTTTTCATATACACTTTTTTTCAAAACCCCTATGTAGGGCAGGTTGCGATAGTATTCGTCATAGTCAAGTCCATAGCCGACTGCAAATTCATCAGGAATAACAATGCCTGAATATTCAACCTCTACATCGGTAACTCTACGCTCAGGTTTGTCTAAGATGGTGCAGAGGCGTATGGTTTTAGGGTTACGTTCGCGCAAAAGCTCTTTGAGTTTATGAAGGGTATTTCCGCTATCTATTATATCTTCAATAATAAGTACATTTTTTCCTTCAATATCGCAGGATAAATCCTTTTTTATATTGATAAATCCATTAGAAGAAGTGCCAGAACCATAGCTTGATACTTGCATAAAATCAATAGTTATTGGCATATTGAGTTGTCTCATTAAATCGGTTGCAAAAACAAGGCTGCCTTTTAAAATTATTACAAGAATAAGAGGCTCACCATTGTAGTCAGCATTAATTTTGTCTGCAAGCTTTTTTACAGTTTTTTCTATTTGTTTTTCCGAAACAAGAACCCTTTCGATTGTAGGGTCAAGTTGATTTTTTTTCATTTATAGTCCATCCCCTTCTTTTGAAATTTATAAATTAATGAAATTGCGAACGATTGCATCTCCATTTTGCGTAATGGAGGAATTAAGATAATAATTTATGGCAAATATATTCATTGCACCTTTTGAGGATTTGCCGCATATGGAAATGATTTCGCCACCCTCGGAGCGGGCAATGCAATCAAGATTTTCATTTATTGATAAATCGGATATTGTCAAAGGATTTCCTCTGCATATTGTTGTTACATGGGAAAGATTTTTATGCAAATCAAAGCTTGTGTCAAGTATGGCAAGCTCCTGCTTTCCCTCAGGGCAATCAATATTTTCGCACTCAATTCCAAAAGCTTCTGCAACGCTTTGAAAACCATCGAGAATGCCTAAAACGGGAATATTTGCCTGATGTGCATAGCGTACAAGAGAAATTGCGTTATGAGAATATTCAGATATTATAAGCTTGTCTGCCTCTGACATAGTAATATCAGAGGAAATATTTTCAGTTATTCCGAAAATAAAATCAAAGAGCTCGTTATCTCCTACATAAAGTATCATGTATGGCCTCCGTAAAACCCAAAGGGCTGAAATTTATGCTTTTTGTTTTTAAAGGTGTTAAAATATACTTGCAATTATAAACAAAATTTGATATAATATTAAAAGTTGTTATATGATACTTAATTATAACAAAAAAATGCTAAAATTGCAAGAATATTTATTTTATTAAAAAATGAATTTAAAAATGTATTAGATTTTTTATTATTGTGCATCGAAAGGAATGGTAAAAATGAAGGCGCTTATTCTATCAGTAAAAGCAGGATTTGGGCATCATTCTACGGGACAGGCAATTATAGCTGAAATGGAAAAACGCGGGTTTGAGTGCATAATGCTTGATACATTTGAATATGTAAACAACCGTCTTGCAAATTCTGTTGATGATGGATATTTGTTTTTGACAAAGTATATGTCAGAGGTTTATGGTAAAACATATGATTTATTAGACAAGCGTGAGGAAAAATATGACAAGCGCTCGGTGGTGAGTTTATTTTCAAAATTGGTTTCACATAAACTTAAGACATTTTTTAAAAACTACACCCCCGATGTTGTAATAGGAACTCACAGCTATGCATGCCTTTTAATGACATATCTTAAGGAAAAGGGAATAATAAAATGTCCCACCTTTGGAATTGTAACAGATTTTACTGTCCATCCTTTTTGGGAAAGCACAGAGCTTGATTATTACATAATTGCTGATGCACTTCTCAATCGTCAGATGAAGAAAAAGGGAATTTGTGAAGAAAAGATTTTACCATATGGAATACCAATAAAGGAAAAGTTTTTTAAAAAAATTCCTAAAAAAGAAGCAAGAGAAGAGCTTGGCATTCGTGACAAAACCACCATTTTGATGGTTATGGGTTCAATGGGCTTTGGCAATATGCTTGAAAATATAAAGCTTATTGACAGTATAGAGGGAGATTTTCAGGTCTTGTGTGTTTGCGCAAATAACCAAAAAGCAAAAAAGGAAATTGAAGATGGTGTTTGGGAAAAGACAATTTACACCTATGGCTTTGTAGATAATTTAGATGTTATGATGGATGCATCGGATTGCATAATTACTAAGCCGGGAGGGCTTACCACCTCGGAATTTCTTGCAAAAGGTCTTCCCGCAATTTGCATAAATCCCATTCCGGGGCAGGAAGAGCGCAATATGGAATTTTTGGTAAACAATGGCGCAGCAATTATGGTTACCGAAACATTTCCTCTTGACGAGGCTTTGTATGAGCTTTTAAAATATCCCTGGAGGTTTGAACTTTTGTACCAAAGTGTGCAACATCTTGGAAAGCCCGATGCAGCACAAAGGTTAGCAGATTTTATAGAACAAAAAATAACAATCAATGATAAAGACGTATCCTATGTTTAGAATTCACATATTAGTCGAGTCTGCCGACAAAAAATAAAAAGTATATATTGCAGACAGAAAGGTTATGAAAATTATGGATTGTATTTTATTAGCGGCAGGGTATGCAACAAGATTGTATCCCTTAACAGAGAACAAACCCAAAGCTTTACTTACAATGGGTTCTAAAACCATTTTGGACTTGGTTTTGGAAAAGGTAGAAAGAATTAAAGAGATAAACAACATTTATGTTGTAACCAATCACAGATTTGCCCAGCAGTTTGAAGATTGGGCAAAGGATTACAAGGGCAAAAAGAATGTGGAAATTCTTGACGATGGCACAACCAACAACGACAATCGTCTTGGCGCTATAGGAGATATGAAGTTCGTAATTGACCAAAAGAAAATTGACGATGAAATTTTTGTTCTTGCAAGCGACAATATATTTGATTTTGAGCTTACTGATATGATGGAGATTTATCATGACAAAAATGCAGATGTAATTTCGGCACATTACATTGAGGACATAAATACTTTAAAGGCAATGGGAGTTTTGGAGCTTGGAGAAGAAAATAAAGTTATATCCTTTGTAGAAAAGCCTGCCGAACCAAAATCGCACTATGGTGCGCCGCCTTTTTATATTTATAAAAAGGAAACACTTGCTTTAATAGACCAATATTTAAAAGAGGGTAACAACCCCGATGCACCCGGACATTTTATCCCATGGCTTATAACAAAAGCTCCGGTATATGCTTATACCTTTGATGTAATGACAATAGACATAGGAACTCCGGAGTCCTATTACGAGGCACAAAAATTATTTGAATAAAAAAAGAAAAAAGTTTGCCGCAAAATATTTTTTTGCGGTAGCTTTTTTCAATTCTTCGCAGAATGAAGGGAAGGCAGTAAAAAGATTATGGAAATAGGGAGCCTGAAATTAGAAAAAAATGTATTTCTTGCACCTATGGCGGGCATTACCGACCGAGCATTCAGAGAAATTTGCAGAGGCTATGGCTGTGGGTTGGTATATACTGAGATGATAAGCTCAAAAGGCATTTTTTATAAAGATAAAAAAACCAAAACCCTTATGAGAATTGAAAAAGAGGAACAGCCTGCAGCGGTTCAGATTTTCGGGAGTGATCCTGAGGTTATGGGGGAGATTGCAGGCGAGGCGGAGGCGGCAGGTGCAGTGTTGCTTGATATAAATATGGGCTGCCCTGCGCCTAAGATTGTAAATAATGGTGATGGATGCGCTATCATGAAAAATCCCTTGCTGGCAGGAAAAATTATAGAAAAGGTATCAAAATCAGTCAAAATTCCCGTGACAGTGAAAATAAGAAAAGGCTGGAATGAGGAAAGTGAAAACGCATTGGAAATTGCAAAAATTGCAGAGGAGGCAGGAGCCGGCGCAATTACAATCCATGGACGCACCCGTGAGCAGTTTTACGGCGGAAAGGCGGATTGGGACATAATAAAAAAAATTAAAGAAAGCGTAAAAATTCCTGTAATAGGAAATGGTGATATTTTTGCAAGTGAGGATGCTTTTGCCATGCTTGAGAAGACAGGCTGTGACGGAATCATGGTAGCAAGAGGAGCGCAAGGAAATCCTTTTTTGTTCCGTCAGATAGAGCAAAGGCTTTATAGCGGTGAGGTAAGCTATTTCCCCTCTTGGGAGGAAAAGCTTCAATGCGCTCAAAAGCACGCAGAACTTTTGGTAAAATACAAGGGAGAGCCAAGAGGAATAAAAGAGGCAAGAAAGCATATGGCATGGTATATAAAGGGAATGCCTGATTCTTCAAAGATTAAAAACGAAATGTTTTTGGCAAATACCCTTGATGAAATGAAAAAAATTTTGGAGAAAGCTATGCTTTTTTGCAAAGGATAAATTTATAAAAAGGAAGGCATGAATTTAATGACAGACCGTAAAAACATAAGAAATATAGCAATAATTGCGCACGTTGACCATGGAAAAACAACGCTTGTAGATGCAATGCTCAAGCAGAGCGGAATTTTTCGTGAGAATGAGCAGGTAGAAGAAAGGGTAATGGACTCTAACGATTTGGAGCGTGAAAGAGGTATAACAATCCTTGCAAAGAACACATCTTTGTGCTATAAGGATGTAAAAATTAACATAATTGACACTCCGGGACACGCAGACTTCGGCGGTGAGGTAGAGCGCGGTCTTGAAATGGTAGATGGAGTGTTGCTTTTGGTAGATGCCTTTGAAGGATGTATGCCACAGACGAGATTTGTTCTTTCAAAAGCTTTGGCATTAAATCTTCAGCCTATTATAGTTGTGAATAAGGTTGACCGTCCCAATGCAAGACCATACGAGGTTGTTGATGAGGTTTTAGAGCTTTTTATAGATTTGGGAGCAACAGAGGAGCAACTTGACACTCCTGTTATCTATGCATCAGGTCGTGACGGTTGGGCAAGTGCAGAATATAATCCTGAAAAGCCAAACACTGATTTAAGGGAGCTTTTTGAACTTATTGTAAAGGAAATTCCCTGCCCTGATTGCAAGGAAGATGCACCATTTCAGATGCTTGTTTCAAACATAGATTATGACGAATATACAGGAAGAATTGCGGTTGGAAAAATTGAAAGAGGCTCGGTTAAACTAAATATGCCCGTCGCTGTTTGCAGAGCTGACGGAAGTGTTATTCAGGCAAGAGCAACAAAGCTTTACACCTTTGAGGGGTTGGCAAAAACTCCCGTAGAGGAGGCAGGAGCAGGAGATGTGGTTGCAATTTCAGGAATAGCAAATATAAATATAGGTGAAACCTTGTGCGACCTTCAAAATCCCGAACCCTTGCCTTTTGTAAAAATTGACGAGCCGGTTTTATCTATGACATTCTCGGTAAACGATTCTCCCTTTGCAGGTCAGGACGGAAAGTTTGTAACATCAAGGCATTTAAGGGAAAGACTTTTTCGTGAGCTTGACTCCAATATAAGCTTAAGAGTTAAGGAAACTGACACAACCGAAGCCTTTACAGTTTCGGGAAGAGGAGAGCTTCATTTGTCAGTTCTTATAGAAAATATGCGTCGTGAGGGGTATGAATTTCAGGTTTCTAACCCGGTTGTTATATATAAGGAAATAGATGGTGTAAAATGTGAGCCAATTGAATTTTTAACGGTTGATGTGCCTGGGGATTATACCGGTACTGTAATGGACAGCGTGGTAAAAAGAAATGGTGAGCTTATAAATATGTCGCCGACTGCGCAAAATTATATGCGCCTTGAATTTACAATTCCCTCAAGGGGACTCATAGGCTACAGAAGCGAGCTTATGACTGCAACTAAAGGAACAGGAATTGTAAATAGCCTTCTTAAAGGCTATGAGCCTTTTACAGGCGAGATAAATGGAAGAAACAGAGGTGCATTGATTGCGTGGGAAAATGGAGAAAGCATAACCTATGGACTTTATAATGCTCAGGAAAGGGGTACGCTTTTTATAGGTGCAGGAATTAAGGTCTATGAGGGCATGATAGTGGGTGAAAATTCCAGAGCTGAGGACATTGTTGTAAATGTGTGCAAAAGAAAACACGCAACAAATACACGTGCATCGGGCTCGGATGATGCCTTAAAGCTTGTTCCTCCAAAGGATTTGAGCCTTGAACAATGCCTTGATTTCATTGCAGACGACGAGCTTTTAGAGGTAACTCCAAAAACTTTGAGAATGAGAAAAAAGATTCTAAAAACTGATTTAAGAGCAAAAGCAAGAGCAAGACAATAAAAAAGTACATTAATAAAGAAAAAAGGGAAATAATAACAATAAATTTTAAAAAAAGAAAGGTTTTTTGTTATGAACATTATTTTTCTCTTTTTTCTTTTTTCCTTTTTTGGATGGGTTTTGGAAACTGTTTATGCCTCTTTTATATTTAAAAAATATACTTCAAAAAAGACTTTGCTTACGCTGCCTCTTTGTCCCGTCTATGGACTCGGAGGAATTGCTTTAATGCTGACTCTTTATCCTGTCAGAGAGTCATGGCTCTTGGTTTTTTGCGGCGGATTTTTTGTTGCAAGCAGTGTGGAATATTTGGTTGCAATATTTTATGAACATTTTTTTGGAGTGTCGTGGTGGGATTATGGTAAAAATTTCGGAAATTTAAATGGCAAGGTGTGTATAAGACTTTCTCTTCTGTGGGGAATTATAGCAATTTTCTTTTTTGAGTTTGTTTTGCCATGGAGCGAAAATTTAATTTCTTATATGGGAGAATATCAAAAAGCTTTGTGGTCTGTTTTGCTGATACTGTTTTTTATTACTGACTACAGGAATACATTGAAAGAGATAAAAAAATATTCAAAAGGCATACCGTCGGGAGCCGATAATAAATTTGCAGCTCTCAGACGCATAAATATTAGCAAATTGTAAAGAATTTTTGAATGATTATTAAAAAGATATTGATTTTTTGTCGGAAAAGTGATATAGTATAAAGGTCGGAATATTTAAAATGAATTTATTCCAAACAGGAGAAAAATCCTATTCCAAAAATCAGAGAAAGGAGATTGGCTATGAGCGAAAGACAAGCAAAGAAAAATAGAAAAACAGTTGACCAAACACCTGTAAAAGGACCAAAAAACAAAGCATCAATTCTTATGAATGTAATCATCTGGGTTGTAGTAGTTGCAGTTTTGGGACTTGGAGTTTATGCAGTAGGCTCTAAATACATTGCAAAGTATCAGGAGCAAAAAGCACAAGAGGTACAAACAATAACTGTTGCCGATGTTATGGCTGAAGAGG
The DNA here is from genome assembly GCA_045606465.1 of Clostridia bacterium. Classification (GTDB taxonomy): domain Bacteria; phylum Bacillota; class Clostridia; order UBA1381; family UBA1381; genus CAKSQL01. The sequence goes on from JAZURZ010000062.1 coordinate 10,883, forward strand.
GCATAACCTTAGAAGAATTCAAGACAGAATATGGTCTTGAGGCTGATGAGGAAGTGACCGAGGAATCAGATATGAACATGGTTGCAAGCAAGTTTACCTTGACTAACTATGCTAAATATACAGGGGTTACAATTGAAGAATTAAGAGCTCAGTATGGACTTGGCGACAATGTTGCAGATACAACTATTTGGGCAGATGCAATGCCTTATATGACAACAGGCGTTGTAGCACAGAATTTCTTCAATGTGGACTTTGAGACCTTAAAAACTCAGCTTGGTTTCCCTGAGGAAATCACAGAGGATACCTTGTGGAGCGAAACAGATGCCATTATGAGTGCATTGTATGCCGAGCAACAAGCAGCTGCTGCTGAAACTGAGACAGATGAAACATCAGAAACAGAATCGGCAGGTGAATAATATTGAATAAGGAAAACAGAAGTGTTTTTTACACCATAGGTGAAGAGATTTTCAATTCAGTATCTCATGGCGTAGGTGTTTTGTTGAGTATTGCGGCTTTGACACTTTTGATTGTTTTTGCAACTTTAAAAAGTGACGGATATGGACTTGCAGGCGGAATAGTGTATGGAATTTCGCTGATATTGTTGTATTCGATGTCTATGGTTTATCACATAGTACAAAATCAAAAAGCAAAAAGAGTTTTGCGCATATTCGACCATTGTTCAATATTTGTGCTGATAGCAGGAACATATACACCTTACCTTTTGGTATGTATGGAAAATCCCATGCGTTGGGTTATGTTTGGCGTGATATGGGGAGTAACTGTCATCGGTATAGTTTTAAATGCAATAAGTCTTGATAAATTTCAAAAGCTATCCATGGTGTGCTATATAGGCATGGGCTGGGCAATAGTTTTTTCGATAGGTCGCATTGCATCGGTAATTGATTTACCTGGAGTAGTGTTACTTATTGCAGGTGGAGTGGTATATACCTTGGGAATAATATTTTATGCTTTAAAAAGGTATAGATATATGCACTCTGTATGGCACTTGTTTGTATTGGGAGGTAGTGTCTGCCATTATTTATCGGTGCTTTTGTATGTTTTAAAATAGGTGGATATATTCAGGCGGGCTTGCTGCTTGAAAAAAGGAAAGGAAGTTTTAAAATGAGTGAGAACAATTTACCAAACGAAGAGTTGGAAAATGAAGTTGTAGAAACTGAAGAAGTAGAACAAGAGGTTGTTGAAGAAACAAAAGAAGAGCCTGTTGAAGAAATTGCAGAGGAAGCAACTGAGGAAGCTGAAGAGGAAGTAGTTGAAGAATGTTGCTGCTGCAAGCCAGCAAAGAGCTACAAGACATCTGCAATTATTGCATGGGTTTTGGTTGCAATTCTTGCAATTGTTGATGTTTACTATTACATGACAAATATTTACAATAAGTATAATCATATTGGTTATCTTAATGTAAGCGGCTACACTTTAGGTGAAGCTGTTACAGGTATGGGCATGGAGTTTGAAGTATTTAAGGAGATGTATGGCTTACCTGAGGATATGAGAAAAGACACATATATGGAAGCTGCACAAAGCCTTATTCCTTGTTCTGTAATGGCAAGACTTAATGGTTTGGAATTTGAAGCTTTAAAAGAGCAATATAAGTTTGGCGAGGAAATTACAGAGTCAAACACATGGGGCGAAGCTCTTGAAAGTATGCTTTTGAGAGATTACGTTGGTGAGGACAACTTTGAAGAATTCAAGACTACTTATGAGCTTGGCGATGATGTAACACTTGACACCAAGTGGGGCGAAATCAGAAAAGAAGTTGAGAAGAAGGATCTTGCTCAAAGACTCGCAGCTGAAAAGGAAGCAGAAGAACCTGAACAAACAGCTGCAACAGGCGAAGAGATTGAAAATGAGCCTGTAGATGAGACAGAGGAAGTAACCGAGGGTGAAACTGAAGCAAATGTTGAGGCTGAGGCTGAGGCTGAGCTTGCTGAATAATTTGTTTTTTTAAAAAAAGTGGGTGTTGCCTTTTGGTGCAACACCCCATTTTTAAATTTTAAAAGAGGTAAAAAATGATAATAGATTTTCATACACATATGTTTCCCGATGAACTTGCAGAAAAAACCATACCATATCTTTCAAAAATATCGGGGTTTAAAAATCATACCGATGGGACATTAAAAGGGACAATAGAAAAAATGAATTCTTGCGGAGTTGATAAAAGTGTTGTGTGCAACATTGCAACCAATGCAAGACAGACCGAAAATGTAAATAATTTTGCAATAAAAACATTAAAAAATCCCAACTTAATTCCCTTTGGCAGCGTGCATCAGGATTGTGATTACATATATTTTTTAGATAAACTTGCTCATAATGGGATAAAAGGAATTAAGCTGCATCCTGATTATCAGCAGTTTTTCATTGATGATATAAAAATGCAAGCCATATACGAAGAAATTTTAAAACGTGGATTTGTACTGATTTTTCATTCGGGTGTAGATGATGGAATAGGAGAGCCTGTCCATGCAACCCCTGAACGCATAAAAAATGTGCTTGGAATGTTCAGGGGTGAGAAGGTAGTCTTTGCTCATATGGGAGGTTTCAGACTTTGGGAAGGTGTAGAAAAATATATATTAGGAGAGGATATATTTCTTGACACTTCTTGCAGTATGGGATTTATGGAGCAGGAGAATTTTCAAAAAATGGTAATTGAGCATGGTACAGACAAAATACTTTTTGCAAGTGATTTACCATGGACAGACCCCGCTTTGGGCATTGGGCAAATAAAAAGTCTTAATATCTGCGAGGATAAAAAAGCAGATATTTTAGGAAATAATGCAATAAAACTTTTGGCTCTTTAAGGAAAGATTTTAAAATTAAGAAAATATTCAAAATTTTTGCTTAAATAAAATCATACCACCTATCATAAGAATAAGACCAACAAATTTGTTCCAACCAAATGCAATTTTTTCACTTTCCATAAGACCGAAAGCGTCTATAAGAGCGGCGACGGTAAGCTGTGAAATTAAAATTATGCTTATTGCAATGGTGGGGGAAAGCTTGCCTATTGAAAGCATAACTGTGATTGTAATTACAATTCCTAAAACGCCGCCTAAAAGATAGAGCTTGTTTGTGTTCGCAAGCTCACGGAAATTTCCCTTTCCCATAATCCACAATGCTATAAGGGCGAGCAAAAAAGCAGTCCCTTGCACCCATACATTAGACTCATATATTCCTATTTTTTCGCCAAGTCGAGTGTTCATAACCCCTTGAATACTCATGGCACTTCCTGCAATAATTGCTAAAATTATTCCAAACAATGTAGAGTTCCTCCTTTTTAGAATATAGTTTCTTTTTTTAAATTGAAGTTTCTCGGTAAACGCATAAACATTATGGAAAGAACATCACATTTTGCAAGTGCATCATGGCGTTGTTCTTCCTTTATATATGAAATCATTTCCTGAAGATTTCTTTCAATATTGTCTATGGTTGTGTTTTCAATAACAAATGAGAGCATAGAAATATGCTCTTTTATAGATGCATACATATCTATTGCCTCAAGCTGGGCATCAGCATAGTTTTCTTTTTCAATCAGACGTTTTATTTCGTTATTTTGCTCTCCCATTTCTTTAGAAAAATCATCTATATAGGAGCCTGACAATATTCCGCCTGTAAATATTAAAAAAAGAATAATCAATGATATAACAACATTTTTCATATGATTTTTTTATTCCCCTCACTTTAAAACCTTTTTGCAGCCTACCTTTCGTCTTTTTCGCCTTTTTTTTGAATAAAAAAACCATCGGAAAAGTCAAGTGAGGCGATAAAAACATCTTTATAATTATAAAAGCCGCGATTTTTAAGCTCACTTTTAAGCCATTTTTCATTTTTGCCGCTCCGCTTTAATTCATTGTAGTTCACAACTCCATCTGAAATGAGCATAAATGGAAGGCTTTCTTTTTTTACATTCTTTAACTCTAAATCCGAAACATTTACAGGCCTTGCTTTGGATTTGGGAATTATGCTGAGCTGTCCATTTGTTTCAAGAACTGCCGCCTCAACATCTGAAATGTCAGAATAGCCATTTATACGAAGTTGCTCCAAAAGGTCATTAAGATTAAAACGCTGGCGTTTTAACTCCCCTTCATTAATATGTCCATTGTAGATGACAATGCTTGGCTCACCTGTAATTATTCTTCGGGCAGTTTTGCTTTTGAGGCTTAAAAACGACATTAAAATTTCCGCAACAACAAGGGTAAGGACGGGAACAATTCCTGCAATTATGGGGATGTCGACTGATTGCATGGGAACCGAAGCAAGGTCAGAAATCATTATAGCAACCACAAGCTCGGAAGGCTGCATCTCACCAATTTGACGCTTGCCCATAATTCTTACAGATGCAACTACTATGGCATATAAAATAAGGGTTCTTACCAGCAATACAATCATAAATTTTACCTCTTGGATATAATTTTCATATAATAACTATTTTCCCTTTTTTTCTGATAATTATGTAAAAAACTCTTTACTTTCACGAGATAAAGTGTTAAAATATTCTTGAGGTGGTGTTTTGTGAAACAAAATTTTAGGGATGAACATTGGGACATTCTTTTTAAAGCAATCTTAAGTTTAGAAACTATAGAGGATTGTTATTCCTTTTTTGATGACCTGTGCACAATAACCGAGTTAAAATCCTTGAGCCAACGCTTTGAGGTTGCACAAATGCTTGATGAAAAGTGCGTTTATACTGATATTGCCACAAAAACAGGGGCAAGCTCTGCAACAATAAGCAGGGTAAATCGCAGTTTGTTGTATGGCAGTGGCGGCTACAGAGCGGTGCTTGATAAAATGAAATCCGACTCTTGAAAAAAAGTATGTGGAGGAAGACAAAATGAATAGCTATACTGCTTTGAGTGATTATTATGATAAACTGATGATGGAGGATTTTGATTATAACAAAATTGCAGATTTTTTAGAAAATATTTTTTCAGAATATAATCTTGATGCAAGATTGGTGTGCGAACTTGCCTGCGGGACGGGAAACATAACAATTCCCATGGCACAAAGAGGTTATGACATGATTGCAATTGATTCCTCTTTTGATATGCTGGAGGTTGCAAGAAAAAAAGCACAAAATCTGAAGATAAATGACATTTTGTTTTTAAATCAAAACATGACTCGTCTTGATTTATATGGGACAGTGGATGCTTTTTATTGTCTTATTGACGGAATAAATTATGTCCTGACTCCTGCAACGCTTTTTGCGATGTTCAAAAAAATAAAAACCTGTTTTCTTGAAAAGGGAGGACTTTTTGTTTTTGATATAAGCAGTGAGTATAAGATAAAAAATGTTCTTGGTAATAACACCTTTGTTTATAACAGTGATGACCTTTTTTATTCATGGGAGAATAGATTCATTAAAAGCAAGCGTATTCTGGATATGTATCTTGCATTTTTTGTAAAGAATAAAAATGGCTCCTATCGCCGATTTGGCGAAAGACATCTGCAAAGAGCCTATAAAACTGAGGAGCTTGTGAGGATTTTGAAAAAAGCAGGCTTTGAAAAGGTAGATTTGTATGATGGTATGAGCTTTTCTTCGCCCAAAAAAGAGTCAGAAAGAATTGTGTTTGTGGCAAGATAAAAAGGTAACAAATATGAAGAATTTTATAAAAAATGAATTGTCAGGCTGGAAAAAGAGCGAGATAATATGGCTTTTTTTCACCTGCTTTGTAATAATGGCACTCTCAATTTATTGGGAGGAGAGCATTATGGGAATAATAAGCGCAGTGACAGGAATTTTATATGTTATATTGTCGGGAAAGGGAAAGCTTTCGGCATATTTTTTTGGACTTGTAAATTGCGTGCTTTATTCAATAATTTCTTATAATTCCAAGCTTTATGGAGAAACCATGCTCAATGTAGCATATTATATTCCCATGCATTTTGTAGGATTTTTTCTCTGGCGCAAAAATATGAATCCTGACACTCATGAAGTAAGAAAAAGGAGCATGAGGAAAAGGATGCGGGCATTGACTACAGTTCTGATTGCTATAGTAACCTGCATTTATGGAATTTTTTTGAAAAACCTTGGGGATGCCATGCCATACATTGACAGCTTCACAACAGTTGTATCTGTTTTTGCAATGATTGCAGCTGTGGGAATGTTTTCAGAACAATGGTGGATGTGGCTGGCGGTAAATATAGTAAGTGTATATATGTGGTGGGAAAGCTATCTTAAAGGCAGCGGCAATCTTGCAACATTGCTTATGTGGATTGTGTATCTTATAAGCGGTATTATTATGCTTATCAAGTGGGAAAAAGAGGCAAAAAGATTAAAAAATTAGTTATATAAAAATCCCTGATTTTTTAAAAAATCAGGGATTTTGTTATGATTTTTGTAAATTGTTCATTTATGAGACATAAGCAGCACAACAGTTTCGACATGACCATCTTTGTCCAAACCAAAGGTATCACACTCTAAACCATTATATATCAAGGGGAAACGCAGTTTTACACTTTTCAGAAAACGACCATTTTCAAGTTCTTCTTCATAGATTTCCACCTTTTCAACCAAGAACCTTATTAACTCTTTTTTCTCAAGGTCGACGCATTTTTCCCATATTGTTTTAAATGATTTGAGAATCTCATAGGCATT
>JAZURZ010000063.1:0-11773 GCA_045606465.1 Clostridia bacterium
TTCTACCACCCCGAGATTGGACGCCAGATGCCCCCCTGTCTGCGACACGCTTTTTACTAAAAATTTTCTTATTTCCCCTGCAAGGCGTTTACATTCTTCACAAGAAAGATTTTTTATATCCTGCGGAAGCTCTTTTTTATCTAACAACTGTGTCATTTGTATTACCCTCTTAATATATATTTCCTAATAATTAAAAGCCTCATAACACCATAATAATATCATATTTCGTCAAAAAAGTAAATAGAATATTGAAAAGAGCTGACATATAGCGAAAAAATCGGAGGTCTTTTTCATGTTTTATTTTACTTTTAAAGCAAAAAATCTGTTGTTTGGCAGTCTTTTTGCAATTTGCCTTTTTCTTATTTGCTTTTTTGCAAAAACTCCCTCCGAGGTTTTTAAGGTGGGAGAAAGAGAAATTCCCATATACTCAGTAGAAAGGCAAGATAACAAAATCGCTCTTACTTTTAATTGCGCATGGAACAGCGATGACATTGACCAAATTCTTGCCCTTTTAAAAAAATATAATGCTGATGCATCATTTTTTGTAGTAGGGGATTGGGCTTTAAAAAATCCTGAGGCCTTGAAAAAAATAAATGACGCCGGCTTTGAGATAGGAAATCATTCCTATAACCATGCACATTATTCCAAGCTTTCCAAGGCTCAGATTCTTGAGGATATAGAAAAATGTGATAAAATTATAGAGGATATAACAAAAACAAAACCCTCTCTTTTTCGTGCGGCTTATGGAGAATATACCAACGATGTAGTGACTGCATGTGATGAAAGCGGTAGAAAATATATTCAATGGTCGGTAGACAGCCTTGACTATAAAGCAGACTCTCCTCAACAAATACAAACTCGTGTTTTGGAAAAAACCGCTCCAGGCGATATTATACTTATGCACAATGGCACCGAACACACCGCCAAAGCCTTGGAAACTCTTCTTCCCTCACTTGTTCAAAAATTTACTCTGACAAGGGTGTCTGATCTTATATATCACAACAATTTTACAATAGATACCTCAGGCAGGCAACACAAAACCCAAGATTGATTTTTTGTCTTACTATGGCAAGATGTTCTTTTGTTATTTGAATATCTTGCCTTAATTTTATGAAATTATTTTATTTTTTGTGCAAGAATTTTTTATTTTTACATAAACTATTTCTGTTGACATTTTTTTATTTTTAACGTTAAAATATAGCAAATTTCTTGTCAACTTTTTTTATTTTTGTATATTTTTACTAAAATTTTGTTGAAATTTTATAAGTTCTTAGCCTTTACGAGGAAAAAAAAGTGTGCTATACTTATTATATATGAACATTTCGAACGAACATAAGGAGGAATTTTAATGACAAAAGAAGGATTGTGCGAATGGGATGGCATAAGCGAAATGCAACTTTATCTCTTTAACGAGGGCACAAACTTTAAATCATATACCATGCTTGGAGCTCATAAAATAAAATCCGGATGGCGATTTGCAGTCTGGGCGCCACAAGCAAGGTCGGTTTGTCTTGCAGGGGATTTTAACTCCTGGACAGGAGAAGGCTATCCCTTAAAAAAATTAGGCACAACCGGAGTCTGGTACGGAGTTTTCGATGATATAAAAGAAGGAACCCTTTACAAATACGCAATATATGACCAGAATTATAAAATGGTTTTAAAATCGGATCCTTTTGCTTTTTATTCCGAAATAAGACCCAATACTGCCTCCATCACAAGGGATATATCAGGCTATAAGTGGCAGGATAAAAAATGGCTTTCAAAACGAGAAAAAACACCTCCCTACCATAAGCCCATGCTTATTTACGAAATGCATTTGGGAAGCTGGAAAACTCACCCCGATGGAAGCTATTATAATTATGCTGAATATGCTGATTTGCTTATTCCATATTTGAAAAAGATGAATTATACCCATGTGGAGCTTATGCCCCTTAGCGAGTACCCCTTCGATGGCTCATGGGGATATCAGGTTACGGGATATTTTTGTGCCACAAGCAGATATGGAACGCCCGAGCAACTAAAATATTTTGTTGACAAATGTCACGCAGAAAATATATCTGTAATCATGGATTGGGTTCCTGCGCATTTTCCAAGAGATTTGCATGGGCTTTATATGTTTGATGGAACTCCTACTTTTGAATATGCAGACTCAAGGCTCGGCGAGCACAAGGACTGGGGAACCATGGTATTTGACTACTCAAAAAAAGAAGTTGTTTCTTTTTTGATGTCATCTGCATTTTTCTGGGCAGAGGAATTTCACATAGATGGCCTTAGGGTAGATGCAGTTTCCTCTATGCTTTACAGGGATTATAGTCGCAAGGATGGCGAATGGATTGCAAACAAATATGGCGGAAATGAAAATCTCGAAGCAGTGGAGTTTTTGCAAAACCTCAACAAAGTTATGTTTGAGCATTTCCCCAACATTTTGATGATAGCCGAAGAATCAACTGCCTGGAGCAGGGTTACGGGAGATGTAAATAGCGGCGGTCTTGGCTTTAACTACAAATGGAATATGGGTTGGATGAATGATACTTTAAGATATATGTCAATGGATCCATATTTTCGCAAGCACAACCACAATCTTCTGACCTTTTTAATGTGCTATGCATACTCTGAAAACTTCATTCTTCCCCTTTCACACGACGAGGTTGTGCATGGAAAACACTCTCTTATAGATAAAATGTGGGGGGACTATGAGCAAAAATTCAAGGCCTATCGTACTTTACTTGGATATTATATGTCTATGCCTGGCAAAAAGCTTTTGTTTATGGGTGGAGAGCTTGGTCAATTTATTGAATGGCGATATGACGAACAACTGGAATGGCACTTATTAAACTTAGAAAAACATAAAAAGCTTTTAGAATATGTAAAACAACTAAATGGCTTTTACATTGAGCATGGGGCTTTCTGGGAACATGAAGACAGTTGGGAAGGCTTTTGTTGGATAGACAGTGATGATGTTGATAACTCTATTTTATCTTACGCAAGAAAGGGGAAAGAAGAACAGATTATTGTTGTTGCAAACTTCACTCCTGTAAAAAGGAAAAAATATAAAATAGGCGTCTCCGAAGAAGGTAGCTATGAAATTATTTTCTCAAGCGAATGGAAAAAATTCGGAGGAGAAAAAAACAAAAGAAAACAAATTTATAAATCAAAGAAAAGTCCCGCAGGAAATATGGATCACTCCATTAATGTGACTCTTGAGGGTCTATCAATAATTTATATCACAAAAACCAATCAGACAAAATAAATTAAGACTTAATTTTCAGACAGTAAAATATACTGTTACAAAAAAATTAAAAAACACAAAAAGGAGTTCTTGTCATGAGAGTAAAAGAATGTGTAGCAATGATTCTTGCAGGCGGTCAAGGCAGCCGTTTAGGAGCCCTGACAAAGAATGTTGCAAAGCCTGCGGTCCCCTTTGGAGGAAAATATAAAATTATAGATTTCCCACTTTCTAATTGCGTTCACTCAGAAATTTACACTGTGGGTGTTCTTACGCAATATCAACCATTAGAACTCAATGCCTACATAGGTAATGGGAATCCATGGGACTTAAATAGAAATGACGGAGGAGTTTATGTGCTTCCTCCCTATCAAAGTCAAAAAGCGGGAGAGTGGTACAAGGGTACTGCAAATGCAATTTATCAAAATCTTGGTTTTTTAGAAGGCTTTTACCCTGAAAATGTTTTAATTTTATCAGGCGACCACATCTATAAAATGCATTATGGAGAAATGCTCAAGGCACATCAGGAATCGGGAGCTGCTATAACCATTGCAGTTATGCCTGTCCCCTGGGAAGAAGCGAGTCGCTTTGGAATTATGAATGTTGATGACGACGGAAACATTGTGGAATTTGAAGAAAAGCCAAAAAACCCCAAAAGCAATCTTGCCTCTATGGGAATTTATATTTTTAACTACGAAATAATGAAAAAATATCTTATTGCGGACGAAAATGACCCCAACTCTTCAAACGATTTTGGGAAAAATATTATTCCTAAAATGTTAGAAAACAAAGAAAAAATGCTTAGCTGGAAATTTGAAGGATATTGGAAAGACGTTGGAACAATACAAAGTCTTTGGGAAGCAAATATGGACCTTTTAGATGAAGAACCCAATTTTGACCTTTCGGATAGACTATGGCCAATCTATTCAAGAAACCCTGCACTTGCGCCTCAGTATATAGGCAAAAAAGCAAAGGTGACAAACAGCACTATTACCGAGGGTTGTTCCATTAATGGAGAAATTACTCACTCTGTAATTTCTGATGGTGTCTTTGTTGGAGATAACTCTGTTATTCATGATTCGGTTATTATGCCTGGTGCTTATATAGGAGAAAATGTAATAATTGAAAAAGCTGTAATAGGCAGCGGGGCAAAAATAGGTAGTGGAGCAAAAATAGGAACTCAGGAAATAGAAAACAATCCTCATTCATCTTTAATGTGTACCCATGGGATTGTTCTTGTAGAAAGCGGTGCTACAGTTAAGCCCGACGAGATTATAGCCAAAGGCTCCATGGTAGAAATTTAAAAAACTCAAAATCTTGCAATTTAATTGCATAATCTAAACACAGAAAGGATTTTAATTATCATGAAAGATGTAATGGGAATTATTCTTACAGGCACGGAATCTATTCCGCCAATTACAAATGACCGCGCTACTCTTGCACTGCCTATTGCAGGCCGCTACAGAGTTATTGACTTTGTTATTTCAAATATGGCAAATGCAGGTATAACAAATATAGGTGTTGCAACAAAGGAAAATTATTCTTCTCTTATGGACCATATAAAATCAGGGCGCCCCTGGGATTTGGACAGAAAAAAACAAGGACTTACAATTCTTCCGCCAAATCTTTCTTCAACTCATCATTCACTTCGCGGTGATATTGATATGTTGGCAGGCATAAGAGATTTTGTTAAAAGAAGCCACCAGACCTATGTCATTTTGTCCTTGGGAAGCTTCATATATAATATTGACTTTGACAAGGTTATTGAAGAGCACATAAATAATCAGGCAGATATAACTGCAGTTTATAAAAATATTAAGGGTGCAGAAGAATCTGAACTTTCACGCTTCGTCCTTTTTGATGTAGCTAGCGACAAAAGAATTATCGATGCCGAAAGCAAGCCCTATTATCCTAAAACTACTAATGCAGGGCTGGACATATATATAATGGAAAAAGCACTTTTGGAAAGCATAATTGACGAATGTACTGCAAGAGGAAACCACGATTTTGTAAAAGACGCACTTGCACAAAAGCTATCAGGACTCCGTGTATTCGGCTATGAATTTACGGGCTATACAGACAAGATTGATTCATTAAAAGCATATTATCGTAATAATATGAAATTTTTAGACGAAGATATACGAAAAGATCTTTTCAATCCTGCATATCCCATTAATACCAAAACAAAGGACCAAACCCCTACAAAATATGGAGATAACGCAGTGGTCGAAAACAGTTTCATTTCAGATGGCTGCGTAATCGAAGGAACTGTAATTAATTGCGTATTATCACGTGCTGTCAGAGTTGAAAAAGGCGCAGTAATTAAAAACTCAATAATTATGCAGGATTCTATAATAGAAAAAGATGTTGAGCTTGACTATGTTGTTTTTGACAAAGAGGTACACATCACCAAAGGCAGAAAGCTTTTGGGACAAAATAGCTTCCCTCTTGCCATTGCCAAAAGCTCCGAAATTTGATTTTCCCCTGATTTTGCAGAGGTGTAAAATGCACCTCTGCTTTTTTTATAAAAAAATATTTTTATTTGTATTGACAAAACAAAAAATATATGGTAAAATATATAAGTCTTAAAAATGAATATATGGCCCGTTGGTCAAGCGGTTAAGACTCCGCCCTCTCACGGCGGCGACAAGGGTTCGATTCCCTTACGGGTCACCAAAAATCCGTACACAAGAGTGTGCGGATTTTTACTTATTAACCGAAACTTGTCAAGAATTTCGTAGCTTTGCTTACGCAAAGCTTATTTTTTATGGCATCTAAATCATTCGGCTCTTCCATGAAAAAGGGGATGTTTAAAAACTCCCACTAAAAATCGAGGATAAAAATTCCTCGATTTTTTGTACAAGAAATACAGAGAAAACGAATTCAGGGCAGTTAATTTTAAAAGAGATGCAGAGGGTAATTTAATTTGCCCAAATGGCAGAAAATTTCAATATTTGTACGATAGAGCTGTAAAGGGAAACAAATATGGAAGAACCGAAGAATTTTATTAGTGCGAAGATTGTAGCAATTGTCCTTTGTGAGACAAATGTAAAAAAGGTGATGGAAACAGAACTGTAAGAATGAACGAGGAATTGACAGAAATTCATAAAGAAGTTCTGGATAATTTAACATCTACACACGGACTGCTATTAAGAGCAAACAGGAGCATCCAAGCGAAAGGAACTTATGGAATTATTAAGTGGGACAGACAGTACAAAAGAATTCGAAGAATGGGGGTTATAATCGGTAATTTTCGAGTTTGCATCAATTTGTATAGGTTTTAATCTCTACAAATATCATTTGAAAAACAAAAAAGATTGCTGGCAGCGTAATTTTAAAAGAAAATATTTCGAAAATTGCTCATTTTAGTATAAGTTTAATTTGCTTGCAAAAAAACAAATTATTTTTCAGGAAAACTCAAAAAGGACCTCACACAGAGATCCTTTTTGTTACTTGGGGAGTTTTTAAACAGCCCCTTTTTTTAACATTATTTTTTTGCTTTCTTTGCTGCTTCGTTGCTTTCTTTCCATGCAGCCCACCAGGGACTTGCAATGAAGATTGAGCTATATGCTCCTGCCAAAACACCAACAATCAAGGGGAATGCAAATTCTTTAATAGACTGAACTCCCACAATATAGAGAACAACAATTGTAATAAGAGTTGTAATGGTAGTATTTATGGTACGTCCCATACTTTCATTTATGCTCTTATTTGTAATCTCTGAAACTGTCATACCCTTTTTAGGATTATATCCTCTCATGTTTTCACGGATACGGTCGAAAACAACAATTGTGTTATTTATTGAGTAACCTATAACCGTCAGCATTGCCGCAATAAAAGTTGTATTAAGCGGAGTATATGTAATAGCATAGACCGCAAACATAATTACAATATTTATAACAAGTGCCATAATTGCAGTCACTGCCGAACGCCATTCAAATCTTAATGCGATATATGCAAGTATGCACAAAATTGCAATAAGAGTGAAAATAAGGGTTTTTTGCTGAACCTGCTTACCAAAGCTTGCCGATGCACTGTTTACAGCCATAGGCTCCTCGTCCTGCAAAGCATACTTTTCTTTCAGGGCTGCATAAATTTCATTCTTCTTCTCTTCCTCTATAGGCTGAGTTTTAATGGAAGCTTGTGTTCCATCTCCCAAGGTCTGAACAATTATAGGAGTAACTCCTGTGGTTTCTTCAAGATATGCTCTTACCTCTTCGTTATCAAAGCTTGTGCCCATATTTACCTGCATTTTGATACCGCCCATAAACTCTATGTCAAAGTTAAAGCCGCTATTTACAAAATACATAACTATACCTGCTATTACAACAATAATAGGAAGAAGCAGATATTTACCCTTGTTTTTGGTAACATTAATTGATTTCATTCTACCTATACCTCCTATCTTATGAACAGCTTACGGTTCTTAATATTAAGATTTACAAGCTGTTTGAGTAAAAACTTGGTTATTATAATAGCAGTAAGCATACTTACAATAACACCAAGTGCAAGTGTGATTGCAAATCCGCGTACTGTGCCAATTCCTGACAGATACAAAACAATACATGTAATTATTGTTGTGATATTTGAGTCTAAAATTGCTCCAAATGCCTTTTTAAAGCCTGCCTCAACAGATGCCTTAATGGTTTTGCCAAGCTTCACTTCTTCCTTCATACGCTCAAATATGATGACATTTGCGTCAACCGCCATACCAATAGAAAGAACAATACCGGCAATACCTGAAAGGCTCAAGTTTACTCTTGCAAGGCCTAACACCAATGCAATAATTCCTACATAGAAAGCCAGAGCAAGGTCTGCAATAAGACCTGAAACTCTATAGAATATAAGCATAAAGAGCATAACTATCAATATGCCTATACCTGCTGCCAAAAGACTTGTAGGCAACGCCTTTTCTCCAAGCTCAGGACCAATTGTATCCTGCGCAACAGTTGTAAGTGCAAAAGGCAATGCACCAGATTTAATCTGATTAGCCAAGAGGGTTGCGTCAGCCGCTGTTTCAAAGCTTCCTGAAATTACACAAGTTTCGGAATTTATTTCTTCTCTTACACTTGGTGCTGAAACAATGGTATCATCCATTTTGATTGCTATGTAATTTTTTCCTTCTCCTGCACGTGTCGCAGCTTCTCTTGTAGCATCAGCAAACTTGGATATAGCCTCAGATGTAAGTGTAAGCTGTACATAATGCTCAGCTGCACCCATTTCGCTTATCTGTCCATAAAGTGCTTCTGCATTCTTTATATCAGTAGCACCATCAAGAACTGTTTTTCCGTCTGCATCAACAAAGGTCAGCTTTGCAGTTGAGCCAAGAAGCTTTGCAGCTTCATCAGTTTCAAAAACTGATGGGATTTCAACTATGATTTGTCCGCTTTCATCTCTGCTCATTCTTGCCTCTGTATATCCTGCACTATTTAAACGTGCAGTAAATATAGACTCAACAATGTCCATTTCTTCCTCTGTGGGATTTTCCTTTTCTGCCTGGAAGGTTATAACTGAACCTCCTGCAAGGTCTATACCCTTTCTTATTCCCTTTTCTTCATCAAGCATACCGCCATAGCTGAATCCGGAAATGTCATAACCGAAGAAAGCTACATAGTTTAAAAGCACAGCAACTGCCACCATGAGAACGAGAATAGCAATACTCTTTTTCTTCATTTGAATTATCAATCCTTTCTAAAAAATTAATGAAACATATGTTATATATTATAACCCTTTGTCAAAAGAAAGTCAAGATATTTTGTTTATTTCGCCAAGAAATAATAAAAAAATATTTTTATCTTGCTCTATTTCGGGAAATGATATAAAATAGAAATATAAAAATATTTTTAAAATTTATAAATGGAGATTTGCACATTTTAATTTGTGCATTAAAAAAAACATGAACAGAAAAGAAAAAATACTCGCATATATCAAAAGTCCTGAATATGTCCCCTTAAAAGCGGAGGAGCTTATTTCAGTTTTGTGCGTTCCCAAAGTGGACGAGGATGAGTTTTTAAAGCTTTTAGAAGAGCTTTTGGAAGAGCGAAAAATTGAAAAAACAAAAAAGTCAAGATACGTTGCCACTATTAGCAAAAACATTGTTACGGGCAGGCTTTCCTGTAGCAACTATGGTTTTTTTGCCTTCCTTATTCCCGATTCTGAAGAAAAAGCCGATGTTTATATAAATGGCGAGCATTTAAATGGTTCTCTTCATAACGACTTAGTTTCGGTAGTAATTGATGGTGAGGACAAAGCAAGCGGCAGACTAAGCGGTCGTGTTTTTAAAATTCTTGAGCGTGCAAACACCACCATCTGCGGCGTAATAAAAAAGAAAAAGGGAGGCTTTTTCGAGCTGCGCCCCGATTCTCAAAAAATATATACAAAAGTTTTGGTTTTGGAAGAAAATACCCTTGGTGCACAACCGGGCGACAGAGTGCTTGTCCAAATAACAAGCTATTCTCCCGAAGTTTCGGGAATTGTTACAAAAATTTTAGGCGATTCCAAAGATTTAAAAAGCAATATAGAAGCAATTCTTTTTGAAGAAAATATATGCACTGAGGAAAGCTCTGAGGCACTTTTAGAGGCGGAAAACACTCCCCAAAAGGTTTTGGCGGAGGATATTTTAGCAAGACGCGACCTTCGTGATGAATTAATTTTTACCATTGACGGAGATGACGCACGAGATTTTGATGACGCAGTTTCCCTTGACTTACTCCCCAATGGAAATTATCGTCTGGGAGTTCATATTGCAGATGTTACCCATTATGTAACCGAGGGCTCATCTCTTGATAACGACGCATTTTTGCGTGGTACAAGTGTGTATCTTCCCGACAGAGTAATTCCCATGCTGCCAAAAAAACTTTCAAATGGAATTTGCAGCTTAAATCCGCACGAGGACAGACTAACTCTCACTGTCTTTATGGATATAACACCTGCAGGAGTTGTTTCTTCCCATGAGCTTGTAAAAAGCGTAATTCATTCCCGTGAGCGCATGACATATAACAACGTTGCCGAACTTCTGGGAGAAAATCCACCAAAGGCTCTTTTGTCAAAGTATAGCTATCTTCTGCCTGTCTTAAAAGACATGGAAAAGCTTTCCCTGCTTCTTCACGCAAAAAGAATGGATAGGGGAAGCGTTGATTTTGATTTTCCCGAAGCACAAATAATTGTAAATGACAATGGCGAGCCTGTTGACATTTTTCCTGCCGAGAGAAAAATATCACACAAAATAATTGAGGAATTTATGCTTGCAGCAAACGAAACAATCGCAGAATATGCTTTTTGGGCAGAAATTCCATTTGTTTTCAGAGTTCACGAGCCGCCACAGGCTGAAAGCATGCGTGATTTTCAGCGTTTTATCTCAAGCTTCGGTCTTGGATTAAAGGAAAAATTCAGCGAAAGCGAGCCCTTGCACCCAAAAGCCTTGCAACAGGTTTTATCTTCTGCAAAAGGCACGGAAGAGGAGCATATGATTTCTACCTATGCTCTCCGCTCCCTTATGAAAGCCGAATATAAGCCTGAAAATCTGGGACATTTTGGTCTTGCCGCAAAATACTATTGCCATTTCACCTCCCCCATACGCCGTTACCCTGATTTGGCAATTCATAGAATTTTAAAGGATTTTATTGATGGAAAGCCGACAGAAAAATATGCTCTTTTTGCAAAAGAGTCCTCTATTCATTCCTCTGAAACTGAGAGAAAGGCACAGCTTGCCGAAAGAGAGGCAAATGACCTTTTAAAGGTCTTTTATATGTCACAATATATAGGTTATATTTTTGATGCAAAAATCTCTTCTGTGACAGACTTTGGAATATTTGCCGAGCTTCCAAACACAGTTGAGGGACTTATTCGCTTAGAAAATTTAAAAGACGATTTTTATGTTTTTAATCCTGACACTCGCACGCTTTTGGGAAAATACGATGGCAAAGTTTATAAAATAGGCGACACAATTGAAATTGCAGTAGCACGTTGCGACCTTTTAACGCGAAGAATTGATTTTATTATGGCGGAAAATGCAACCATGTCTGATATTGACGCACTGCAGCAGCACGCATACAAGCGCCAAAGAGAAAAACAAAAGAAAATAGATTCTTTGAAAAAGAGCACAAAGAAAACCTTTAAAAAAAGAAAAGGAAGATAAAATTCTTAACAAACAAAAAAATCCCTGCAAAGCTTCTTTTTTCAAAAATTTAAGAAATCTTTGCGAGGGATTTTTTATTTAATGCATATGGTTTCTATTTTTAAGTATTAGTTACACATGCAGGTAACGATTACGATAATAATCAACACCCACAAAACCATGTCTAAGTCGAAGTTGCATCCGTTCTGGCATCCGCAATCACCCATGTTCCTTGCCTCCTTTCAATTAATTACGCTGCTCTTGTTATATATCCCTACAGGGCAAATGAGCAGGACAAAAGAGGATACCTGCAAATCTTAAATTATACTCAAAAAACCGCTGTGGGTCAAGAAAAAAGCCGTCTTTCGACGGCTTTTGTTATCCCAGTATGGATTTTGTTTTTTCGTCCTCGTACTGACGGGTGTAGAGCT
>JAZURZ010000064.1:0-13566 GCA_045606465.1 Clostridia bacterium
TTGTAGAAGACACCGTCAGTGCTACTCAAAGCTTCCTGCAGAAAAAATTCGGTTCAAACAACGGCTACTCTGTATCAAGCGTCTCCGAAATGCTTGACACACTTGATGAAATGATGGGAACACTTACCATGATGCTGGCAGGAATTGCGGCAATATCTTTGGTGGTAGGCGGCATAGGAATTATGAATATTATGACAGTGTCTGTAAGCGAGCGTACTCGTGAGATTGGAATAAGAAAGGCAATCGGAGCAAGAACGACCGATATATTATTGCAGTTTTTGATAGAGTCCATATTTTTAAGTGCCATAGGTGGCATTATGGGAATATTTGTTGGGATAGGTCTTGGACAAATTATATGTAATATTATAGGTATTTCTTTTGTAACTCAAAGTAATATGGTGTTTATGTCTTTTGTGTTTTCAATATTTATTGGTGTGTTCTTTGGCATAGCACCTGCAAATAAAGCGGCAAAGCTTCATCCTATTGAGGCACTGCGTTCAGAATGATAATTATGGAGGATATTACAAATATGAAGAAAGCAAAAATTTTATGTATTATGCTTGTGATGTGTATAATATCGGGCATTGTGCCTTCGTCGGCACTGGCAAGCTATCCCGATGTAACTGCCGATGAGGGATATTATCAATCGGTTAACAGGCTAAAAGAGCTTGGAATTATAAGCGGATATGATGATGGGCTTTTTCATGCCAAGCGAGCTATTACACGTGCAGAATTTGCAAAAGTTATAGTATGTGTGGCAGATGCCCAGACTGAGGCAAAAGCGTATGGAGCGGCATCAAGATTTTATGATGTACCTCAGGGACATTGGGCAATTCCCTACATTTCATATGTGACATCAAAGGGGCTTGTTTCAGGCTATCCTGATGGTTCGTTTGGACCATCTAACACAATTACATATGCAGAAGTCCTTACTATAGTGGGAAAGCTTTTAGGTTATACTGAAGAAATGGTAGGATATTACTGGCCAGCAAATTATATAGACGCAGCGTCAAATATTGGGCTTACAAGCGGCTTGGAATTTAATCCTCATGATTCAATTGACCGTGGCATTGCAGCTATAATGATTGACAGGGCATTGTTTGCCCAAATGAGCAAAGCATCTGCTTTGAGCAACGGAAAAACAACAAACTTGTTAGAAAGTGTGGGCTATAAGGTTGTTGAGGATTGTTATATGATTTCATCAAAAAATGAAGACGAATCCCTGTCGCAAAATCAGATGAGAACTTCTGATGGAATTTATGAGGTTGCTGACACTGCACTTTTCTCTTTTGTAGGCAAGGTGGGGACAGCCATTATAAATCCAGAGGGAAAAATGAAACAGTTTTCGCCTGATGATATGATATCCAAGACCGTTGTGGTGAGCAATGTCAATGGAAACACTGTGGAATATACTGCATCTGACACCTCAAAGGGAAGTTTCAGATTTGAAAATACCTTTGTTACTTACCTTGATTATTCAAAATCCACTTATGCTATGACAGCCTCATCAATCAAGGCAGGCACAGAGCTGACCTTTTATGGCAAAAACTATGGAAACTGGAGCTTTGTTGTAATAGATAGTGAGGATAGGGTAACACCAATCTTAGCATCGCATGACTATTCCGAGTCAGATAATTATATGGAAAACACACCTATTAATCATATTAATCTGACGGTCTATCGCAATGGAAAAGCCGCTACCCTTGCCGATATAGAAAAAAATGATGTTGTCTATTACAACACTCGCATAAATACGATGGACGTATATACAAAAAAGGTGACAGGAATTTATTATGATGCACTTCCCTCAAAGGCTTATGTAACCGAGGTAACTGTCGGAGGCAAGAATTACAAAATAGGCTCAACAAGTGCAACAAGCAGGCTGGACGCATCGGCGGGAAGCTTTGAAATAGGTGACAAAGTAACTCTGCTTTTAGGAAAAAATGACGAGGTTGTTTTTGCAGTAGAACTTATGGATTTTGACTATTTTGATTATGGAGTTTTGGTTTCTTCAGGACAAAAAATTGCCGAGGGTGGAGAAAATGAGGGACTTAGCGAAACCTATGTAAGAATTTATATGCCTGATGGCGAAACATATGAATATGTTTCGGACAAAAAATATAGTGACTATATAGGAAAGCTGGTAAACGTAAAGTATAACGATTCAAAAGTAAGTCTTTCCCTTGTGAACACCAAATCAAAAACATATGGTAAGGTTGATTATTCAAATCGTACAATTGGTGATAATTCTGTTTTAAAAGATGTAAAAATTATTCAGAGAATAAGCTCAGAAGAAGATGAAAATGTTCAGCTTGAGATTTTGAGTTTTGACACTTTGGAGGCGCCTGAGCTTTCTGAGACGAATGTAATTGCATCGGTTTTAGCAAACAAATTCGGAGATGTGGGAATTTTGTATGTGACAGGACTTACAGGAAGTGTTTTGCATGGTGTTTTAAAAACGCGCACCGATGCAGAGCCATATACTTATGCAATATATACTGATTCTATGAACACTTATACCTCGGAAGGCAAATATGCAGTCGAAGCAGGTACAGGGGTTTCATTTAAGAAAAATTCAAATGGAACAATAAGCGACATCAGTATAATGTATCAACTAAAGAAAAGCAATGATATAGATGCAATAGAGGGAAGCAGAATTATGCTTGACGGAGAGATATTTTCTATTCATTCCGAGGTGATTGCAGTTGACATATCAGAGTATAATAACTATAAAACTACTACAATTGATGAGATTGCCAAAATGAAAAATATAGCAAGTGTGGCAATTTATTCTGACAAGTCTGCATCAAACGGAGGCCGGGTTAAGGTTATAACTATCAGAACAAAATAATACTCATGATAAAGCATTTTTGTGTTTTTACTATTCGTTAAAAAACACAAAAATGCTTTTCTAATTCTATAAATAATTATAAATAATGTTAAAGTATAAATTTTTTCTATTTACAAAACAGAAGAATTGATATATAATTAATTACAAATAAGGATATATATAGTTGAGGGAAAAAGGGAACAATGTAAAGTTTGATAGGCACATTGTTTTTCCTTTTTTAATTCTCACAAATTTGTCAACATTTTAAAGGAGAGGATAAATTATGAAAAATTATGCACCTTTTGTTGTTTTGGTATCAGCACTTGTAGCACTTGTTTTTGCAGCATATAAATATTTTGCTGTAAAAAAATTGCCTGAGGGCACTGATGAAATGGCAAAAATATCATCAAAAATTCGTAGTGGTGCCATGACCTATTTAAAACGTCAGTACAAAACAGTCGGAATTTTCTTTGTTGTAATGGTAGTTATTTTATGTGTACTTGCGTCAATGGGATTTTTAACATGGTTTGTGCCATTTGCATTTTTAACAGGTGGATTTTTCTCAGGCCTTTCGGGCTTTGTGGGTATGAAAATAGCTACATATGCAAATTCACGTACTGCGAATGGAGCAAGAGAGGGTTTGAACAAGGGTCTTAAAATTGCATTTTCATCAGGTACAGTTATGGGAATGACGGTTGTTGGCCTTGGACTTTTTGACATCAGCTTCTGGTTTATTCTTTTGAAGTTTGTGTTCAAACTTCCAATTGAGGATATTATGTCAGCAATGCTTACCTTTGGTATGGGTGCAAGCTCTATGGCTCTTTTTGCAAGAGTAGGTGGCGGTATCTTCACCAAGGCGGCAGACGTTGGTGCAGACCTTGTTGGTAAGGTTGAGGCAGGAATTCCTGAAGATGACCCCAGAAATCCTGCTTGTATTGCAGATAATGTAGGCGATAACGTAGGCGACGTTGCAGGTATGGGTGCTGACCTTTATGAATCTTATGTCGGATCAATCATTTCCTGCGGTGCATTGGCAGTTGCAGCAAAACTTGGTTTAAATGGCGTTTTGCTTCCGATGCTTATTGCAGCTTTGGGAATAATTGCGTCGGTTATATCAACATTCTTTGTATCAACAAAGGAAGGCGCAACTCAAAAAATGCTTTTGGGCTCTTTAAGAAAGGGAACATATTCAGCAGCGTTATTGTCAGCTGTAGGAAGTTTTCTTCTTATAAAGATTTTAATGCCTGCTCAGATTGGACTTTTCGGAGCAGTTATGTCGGGACTTTTAGCAGGCGTGTTAATTGGATTTTTCACCGAGTATTACACATCGGATTCCTATAAACCCACACAAAAGCTTTCTGAGTCATCAGAAACCGGTACTGCAACTATCATAATTGATGGTCTTGCTCTTGGAATGAATTCGACAGCTATTCCTGTCATAATAGTGGGTGTATCAATTATAGCAAGCTATTTCTTTGCAGGCGGCATAGGCTCGTTTGAGAGCGGCTTGTATGGCGTTGGTCTTTCGGCAGTAGGTATGCTATCTACATTGGGTATTACCCTGGCAACCGACGCATATGGTCCTGTTGCTGATAATGCAGGCGGAATTGCAGAAATGAGTGGTTTGCCGGGCGAGGTCAGAGAAAGAACTGATGCTCTTGATTCTCTCGGAAACACAACCGCTGCTACAGGAAAGGGCTTTGCAATAGGCTCTGCAGCGCTTACAGCTTTGGCATTGATAGTTTCATATACTGATAAAATTAATGCAATAAATCCTGAGGCTCTTAATTTGTCAATCACAAACCCTGCAACACTTATAGGCTTGTTTGTTGGTGCAATGCTTCCCTTCCTTTTCTCTGCAATGACTATGCAGGCGGTAGGTCGTGCGGCACAAAAAATAGTTGTTGAGGTCAGAAGACAGTTTAGGGAAATTGCAGGTCTTTTAGATGGTAAGGCAGAGGCAGATTACGAAACCTGTGTTGATATATGCACAAAATCGTCATTAAAAGAAATGATTCTTCCTGCGGCTTTAGGAGTTCTTTCGCCTATAGTTGTAGGTCTTGTTCTTGGCTGCAATGGTGTTGTTGGAATGTTGGCAGGAGCTCTTGTTTCAGGCTTTGTTCTTGCAATAATGATGGCAAACTCAGGTGGCGCATGGGATAATGCCAAAAAGTATATCGAAGCCGGTCATTCGGGCGGAAAAGGCTCCGAAAATCATAAGGCGGCAGTTGTGGGTGACACAGTAGGCGACCCATTCAAGGATACTGCAGGACCTTCGGTAAATATTCTTATAAAGCTTCTTTCTATGGTTTCAATAGTTTTTGCAGCTGTTGTAGTGGCTTATGGCGGTCTTGGAATATTCTAAAATAACTGGGGCATCTTTTAAGATGCCCCATATTTGTTAACAAAAGGAGTTTTAAAAATGCGAAAAGTTTTTAAAAATGCAAATAATGGGGATTTGGATATAATAGTTGAGAATGGCACAATTGTTTTTTTGGGAAAATGTGAAGAAGAGGGAGAAGACCTTGGAGGAAATGATATTTTTCCCGGACTTGTGGATATACATTCTCATGGGTGCATAGGACATGATGTCATGGACGGAGAATATCTTGATGAAATGTCACAATTTGAGGCAAAAAACGGAGTAACCTCATGGATTCCTACCACCACTACAGTTGAATGGGAGGAAATTAAAAGGGTTTGCTCGTTGCCGATAACAAAAAATCCAAATGCCGCAAATGTTCTCGGATTTCATCTGGAAGGACCCTACATAAATTCAAAATACAAGGGAGCACAAAATGAAAACTTTATAAAATCTCCTGACATTGATGAGTTTAACTCTTGTGAAAATGTAAAAATGGTCACAATCGCTCCCGAGCTTGAGGGAAGTATGGATTTTATAAAAAATTGTGATGCAATAGTTTGCATAGGCCATACAGCGGCAGATTATGAAACCGTCTGTGAGGCAGCGGACGTAGGTGCAAAATGCCTTACTCATACCTTTAATGCCATGCCCCCCTTGCATCATAGAAATCCGGGACCAATAGGTGCTGCGATAGATAAAAATCTTTATGTTCAGGTAATATGCGACGGAATACATATTCATAAAAGCGTAATAAAAATGCTTTATAAAACCTTTGGAAGTGACAGAATGATTTTGATAAGCGATTCTATGTGCGCTACAGGAGTGGAAGATGGTGAGTATGTTTTTATAAATCAACCAATTACAGTTAAAAATAAAATAGCAAGAACTAAAGAAGGAGCTTTAGCAGGAAGTACCTCCACACTTTTTGACTGCGTTAAAAAGGCGATTGAGTTTGGAATTCCAAGAGAGGAAGCTTTTAAAATGGCATCAACTACCCCATCAGAGCTTATCGGAGTTAAAAAGGGGAAATTAGAAGTCGGATACGATGCCGATTTCATAGTTGTGGATAAAAATAATGAGATTGTTTTCACTGTTATAGCAGGAGAAATAATTGAAAAGTGACATAAAAAGCTTTGCTTTTTTAGAAAAATTACAACATTTTTTTATGTTTTATATACATTTTTTTGCTAATTGCTAAAATTTTAATTTTTTTTAGGATTTTGTTGCATAATGGTATAAAAAGTGATAAAATAATAAATGGTAGGACTGTTTGTATGCAGCCTATACTAAAATTTTGGGAGGACGAGAAAAATGTCTTACGCACAAGAAGTATTAGCAAAGTTAAAAGAAAAAAATGCCGGAGAACCGGAATTTATTCAGGCTGCGACAGAGGTTTTGTCAACTTTAGAACCGGTTATTGCAAAGCATCCCGAATTTGAAAAAGCAGGCTTGCTTGAAAGAATTGTAGAACCCGAAAGACAAATTATGTTCAGAGTTCCCTGGGTTGACGACAATGGCAACGTTCAGGTGAACAGAGGCTTCAGAGTTCAGTTTAACAGTGCAATTGGTCCTTATAAGGGTGGATTGAGATTTGCTCCGAATGTTTATCTTGGAATTATCAAGTTCCTTGGCTTTGAGCAAATTTTCAAAAATAGTTTGACAGGTTTGCCCATAGGCGGCGGCAAGGGCGGTGCTGATTTTGATCCAAATGGCAAATCAGATGCAGAAATTATGAGATTTTGTCAGTCGTTTATGACCGAGCTTTATAGACATATTGGAGCAGAAACCGATGTTCCAGCAGGAGACTTGGGTGTTGGTGCAAAGGAAATCGGATATATGTTCGGACAATATAAGAGATTAAAGAATGTGTATGAGGGAGTCTTGACAGGTAAAGGTCTTTCATATGGCGGTCTTAATGGAAGAACCGAGGCAACAGGCTATGGCATCGTGTTCTTTGCAAGAGAAATGCTTAAGCACTTTGGCGAAGAACTCAAGGGTAAAGAGGTTGTTGTTTCAGGCTTTGGTAACGTTTCATGGGGAACAGTTCAGAAGCTTAATCAGTTGGGTGCAAAGGTTATTACTATTTCAGGTCCCGATGGTTACATATACGATCCCGACGGCGTAACAGCAGGCGAAAAAGAGGATTATTTGTTGGAATTGAGAGCATCAGGCAAAAACATCTGTGCGCCTTATGCTGAAAAATTCCCCAACGCTAAATTCTTCCCGGGTGAAAAGCCATGGGGAGTTAAGGCTGATTTGTATATTCCTTGCGCTACTCAGAATGAAATCACAATGAAGGAAGCAGAAGAAATGGTTAAAAATGGCTGTAAGTTCCTTTGCGAAGGCTCTAACATGCCAACAACCAATGACGCTATGGCATACTTGCAGAAAAATGGCGTAGTTATTGGACCATCAAAAGCTGCAAATGCAGGTGGTGTTGCTTGCTCATGTATCGAAATGGGACAAAATGCTGGTCACACAGTGTTCTCACCCGACCAAGTATATGCTCAGCTTGAGAATATCATGGTTAACATTCATGACAGTGCAGCTGCTGCATCTGAGGAATTTGGTTTGGGCTATAACCTTGTTTCAGGTGCCAACATTGCAGGCTTTATGAAGGTTGCAGAAGCTATGATGGCACAAGGTATTGTCTGATTTTTATAAAAAACAAATAGTATAGTAAAGAAATTCCCTTTGTAAAAGTTCTTTTGCAAAGGGAATTGTTTTTATTTTGATATATTTAGTAGAATACAACATTTCATATGTTTATTACATTTATAATTTTTTTATTTTTGCTTTGTGCATACTGATAAGCTATACTTGTGACACTCTTTGGCTGGTAGGCAAATAAATCTCTCTTGCTATTTTTTCTTGTCGATGGTGTATAATTATCAGTATAATATACAATACAGATGTCAGACCTATCTATCATTTCACAATTTCGTTCAATATACATTGCCCGTCCTGCGCTGATTGCACGCTCTGGAAAATATGTTTGTTCAAAACTCTCTAAAAGATATTTTTCATAATCTTTATTAATCTCAGAAAATTCTGCTCGAACATAAATCCTTTTAATATGGGTGTGTTTTTCTTTTAGGTTTCCAACTACCTCTCGGCACAACTGGTCAAACTCGCTTTTGCTTCCGAAAAGAAAAGTGTCTGCATTACTATCAATAATAAGAGCTTCTATAATTTGATATAATTTTATTTTCAAATCTTCCTTTTCTAATATTTTTCTGTGACCAAAAAAACAACAGGTCTTTTTTCCTTTTTTTTATAAAATACTCCTAAAATAAAAAAGTGCGTAGCCTGCTCGAAAGCAAAGCCACGCACCAAAAAACGTAAAAACTCTGTTTCGAACGTTGCTACACATTTTTAATCATAACACACTCTATATTTACACAAAGGGTATGACGAAACAAGAGTGTACGCTTTTTGCAATTAGCGTACCCCTTTGCGTAAATAATTATTAAAAATAGAGTGATAAAAAAATAAAAATATGTAGCAAACATATTATAACACAATTTTTTGAATTTATCAAGCAGAATGAAATGTTTTTTTAAATTAGACCCAAAATGATAAAAATCATAAAATATTTAAATTATATAGTCCAAAATAATGTTGCTTTGAATAAAAAATTGAAAAAACAAGCAGTTTTTGATTCTTTATAATAAAAAAATTAATTGTAATTTAATGGGGAAATTCATTCATGTCTATTTACTTCAGGAATTTTATATGCTATAATGCTAATATAAAGTATTCCAATTAGGGAGGAATGAATATGAAGAAGATTTTAATGTGTATTGTTGCAGTTGTATGTGTGTTTTCTATTTGTGCTTGTAATAATGATATGCCAGACGAAAAGAAAACTGAAATTTGTGCATTAGTTAAAGAAGTTAAAGATAATATGGTTGTTGTTGATACTGTTGAATATATCACAGGAGAAGATACAGAACGTGTAAAGGAACTTAAATTATCAGAATTTGATATGCCAGATGGATATTACATAAATAATTCTGAAATTGAAATTGAAGAGTACATATTAACAGAAGAGACAATATATAATTTTATTGATTGGAAAAATGATTTTGTGGAAAAAGGAAAAGATAGAGAGTTTTCCACTACAAAAAAAGACGATTTTATTGAATATCTAAATACTTACGAAAATTCTCAACCTCAAATGCCGTTTTTCTTTGAAATAATTGGTAACAAAGTGATAAGTATTACAGAAAAACCTATGATGTAAATTTAATTTTTTAAGAGTGCGGATTTTTTTCGCACTCTTTTTAAAAATCCAAGAACTATATAATATTTAAAGAAAAAACTTGACAAAAATTAGTCTTTGTGATATAATACTTTGGTATTGACATTAGGCGGCGGAGATCGCTATTAATCACACATCCCGATTTTAAGAGGGTTGCCCTTTTGGGTTCTCTTAGAAAATGAAGGTTGTGGAAGAATAAAAAACAAGGAGGAAAAAACAATGTCAAACGTAATTTCAATGAAACAGCTTTTAGAAGCAGGTGTTCATTTTGGACATCAGACAAGAAGATGGAACCCTAAAATGGCTGAGTACATCTTCACAGAGAGAAACGGTATCTACATTATAGATTTGCAGAAGACCGTTAAAAAGGTAGAGGAAGCTTACTATTTTATAAGAGACCTTGCTATGTCAGGCGAAGAGGTTCTTTTCGTAGGAACCAAAAAGCAGGCTCAGGACTCTATTAAAGAAGAGGCTGAAAGAGTTGGTATGTACTATGTAAACGCAAGATGGCTTGGCGGTATGATGACCAACTTCAAGACAATCCAAAAGAGAATTGATCGTCTTGCTCAGATTGACAAGATGGAAGAAGAAGGCACATTTGAGCTTCTTCCTAAAAAGGAAGTTACCAAGCTCAAGGGTGAAAGAGATAAGCTTGAGAAATACCTTGGCGGAATTAAGAACATGAAAAAGCTTCCTGGAGCTTTGTTTGTTGTTGTCCCAAGAAAGGAAAAGATTGCTATTGCAGAGGCTAAAAAGCTGGGTATCCCCGTAGTGGCTATCGTTGACACAAACTGTGACCCCGACGAGGTTGATTATGTAATCCCTGGTAACGATGATGCTATCAGAGCAGTTAAATTAATTGCATCTACAATTTCAAATGCTATCATTGAGGGACGTCAGGGCGAGGACGCAGTTGCGCAAATCGTTGAAGAAGACGAGGCTGTAGAAGAGACAGTAGCAGCAGACGAAGAATAATTAAAAATTAAAGGGCAGTCTTGGTCTTTATATGGCTTAATAAAAGCTATGGACTGTAGGCTGCCATTTTTAAAAATAATAAAACTTGGAGGAAAAGAATATGGCATTTACAGCACAAAATGTAAAAGAATTGAGAGAAATGACCGGTTGCGGCATGATGGACTGCAAAAAGGCATTGACAGAAACAAACGGCGATATGGATAAGGCAGTTGAATTTTTGAGAGAAAAGGGTCTTGCAACAGCTGCTAAAAAATCAGGCAGAATTGCATCAGAAGGTATTGTTACAATTTATATGTCAGACGACAAAAAGGTTGCATCTGTGGTTGAGGTAAACTCTGAAACAGACTTTGTTGCAAAGAATGACGAATTCCTTACTTTTGTTAATAATGTAGCTAAAATCATTGCAGACAACAATCCTGCAGATGTTGAGGCTTTAAAGACACTCACCTATGAAGGCGGCGAAACTGTAGGCGATAAGCTCACAGCTTTGATTGCAAAAATCGGCGAAAACATGAACATCAGACGCTTTGCACGTGTTGAGGGCAATGTTTGCTCATATATCCACGGCGGCGGAAGAATTGGTGTTTTGGTTGAAACAGAGGCTGCTTTGGATACAGAGGATAAGTATGAGGCTGCTCGTGACGTTGCTATGCAGGTTGCAGCAATTAACCCCTTGTATTTGTCAAAGGATGTTGTTCCTGCAGAGGATATTGAAAAGGAAAAGAACATTATAATTGCACAAATCAAGGAAGACCCAAAAAATGCAAACAAACCCGACAACATTCTTGAAAAGATGGTTGGCGGAAAAATTAATAAGTTCTATGAGCAGAATTGCTTATTGCAGCAGGAATTTGTTAAAAATGGCGACTTTAAGGTAGAAAAATATCTTGAAACAAAGGGCGTTAAGCTTGTTAACTATATCAGATTTGAAAAGGGCGAAGGCCTTGCAAAGAAGGAAGAAAACTTTGCTGATGAAGTTGCAAGCATGATTAAATAATTATAATCAATGAAATAAAAAATCACAAGGCTTTTTAAAAGCCTTGTGATTTTTTTGGTTATTTACAAATTTATAAGTTTAAAATTTTACAAAATTGCTTTTTTCAATTCCTCGGTTTTGTTTGTCTTTTCCCATTCAACTCCCAAATCCTCACGACCGAGATGACCATAAGATGCAAGCTGCTTATAAATGGGCTGTCTTAGTTTGAGGTTGTTTATGATAGCATTGGGGCGAAGGTCAAACACTTTGCTTACTGCATCGGCTATTTTTTCATCCGAAACCGTTCCTGTTCCAAAAGTATCAACCATGATAGAAACAGGTTGTGCAACGCCTATTGCATATGCAAGCTGAATTTCGCACTTTTTGGCAAGTTCTGCGGCAACAACATTTTTAGCAACCCAACGTGCTGCATATGCTGCGGAGCGGTCAACCTTTGTGGGGTCTTTTCCTGAAAAAGCACCGCCGCCATGTCTTGCCCAGCCGCCATAGGTGTCAACAATAATTTTTCTTCCTGTAAGTCCACTGTCGCCCTGAGGGCCACCAATAACAAAACGACCTGTAGGATTTATAAAATATCTGGTGTTTTCCTTTAACAATTTTGCGGGAACGACAGGTTTTATAACGTGCTCAATAAGGTCAGCTCTTATCTGAGGAATATCAACCTCAGGTGCGTGCTGGGTGGAGATTACAATGGTATCCACAGCTACAGGCATATCGTTTTCATATTCTATAGTAACCTGAGTTTTTCCATCAGGACGAAGATAGTCAAGTGTTCCGTCCTTTCTTACCTCGGTAAGCCTTTTGGCAAGCTTATGAGCCAAAGAAATTGGCATAGGCATAAGCTCGGGAGTGTCATTGCAGGCATAGCCGAACATCATACCCTGGTCGCCTGCACCGCCTTCGTTTTCGTTTCCAGCAACACCCTCTTTTGATTCTAAGCCCTCGTTTACTCCCATGGCAATGTCGGAGGATTGCTCGTCTATAGAGGTAACAACAGCGCAGGTGTTTCCATCAAAGCCATACTTTGCGCGGTCATAGCCTATTTCAAGAACCACATCGCGTGCAACCTTTGCAAAATCCACATAGCATGATGTGGTGATTTCGCCCATTATAGAAACAAGCCCTGTTGTGCAAGTGGTTTCACAAGCCACCCTTGCCATAGGGTCTGATTTTAATATTTCATCCAAAATAGCATCAGAAATTTTGTCACAGATTTTGTCGGGATGTCCTTCGGTGACCGATTCCGATGTAAAAAGTTTTCTTCCCATTTGTTTCATTTCCTTTCAAAGTAGAGAGCGAGATTTTGCTCATTTTTAAAAAAGTATATCACAACCCTAATATTATATCAGTAAATTTTGGTTGTGTCTATAGTTTTCTGAAAATTCCCACAACTTTACCCAAAATTTCCACCTCATCAACAATAATAGGTTCCATTGTGTCATTTTCGGGTTGAAGTCTGAAATGACCATTTTCCTTATAAAATGTTTTCACAGTTGCATTTTCACGGTCCAATAAAGCAACCACAATTTCGCCATTTCTTGCAGTCGATGTTTTTTCTACTATTATGAGATCGCCATCTAAAATAGCGGCATTTATCATGGATTCTCCTTGGACTTTAAGCATGAAAAGGTCGTTGTTTTTTGCAAAGCTCATGGGGAGAGGGAAGGTTTCGGATATGTCTTCAATAGCGGTTATGGGCTGACCTGCAGTGACCTTTCCATAGACAGGGACAGAAAGATAACTATCGTCTGAATATGTGATTTTTGCAATATTGTCAGAAGCTTGTTCATTTTTGTAATTGACAACCTTTATGGAACGATTTTTTGAAGACTCCTTTACCAAAAAGCCATGCTTTTCAAGTTTTTTAAGACGTGCGTGTATTGTGGCTGTTGAAGAAAGCCCCACAGCTTCACAAATTTCCCTCACAGTCGGTGGATAACCATTATCATTTTGTTTTTTTAGTATAAAGTCCAATATTTCATAATCTTTTTGTGACATTCCCGCCATACTTTAAGCACCATTCCTTTCAAAAAATTATACTATAAAATTTAGTTTTTTTAAATTCCTATAAATATTATAACACACTTTTTTCAAAAAATCAAACATTTGTTTTATATTTTTCAAAAAATTTATTT
>JAZURZ010000065.1:0-9070 GCA_045606465.1 Clostridia bacterium
CGATCCGACTTGTGAGTATTCCTCTCCTGTTTCCATATTCTTTGTAAGAATTAAGACATGCTTTGCTTTTCTGTAGGCAGCTTTTATATCGCTTTCATTTTCCGAAAAATATTGAAAAATCTGCTCATCAGTTAAAGGCTCTTCTTCTATAACCTTATTTGTAAGAAGATTGCTATAAATCATAGATTCGCATAGCATATCAATAAAATCATCGTCTATTTTGTTAGCTTCTAAATATTCATTATAAAACTCTTCCGTTCCAAATTGTGAAACAAACTGTGCCTTGTTATCAGAAATTTTTTTCTTATCCTCGTGCCCGAGCTTAATGTCAAGCTTTTTGGCAACTTCAATATAAGACACGTTTGTTATGGCAGTATCTAAAGCTCTTTCCTTTGCAAGGTCGATTGCCTTTCTTCCTTCGATTTCCTTGGTTTGCCAATCCTCATCGCTGGAAAGCTCAGTACCTATCATTTGGCTTTTTACACTTTCAAGATAAAATTTTATTTCGTCTGCAGAAATTTTTTCATTGCCGACCGTAGCTGCATATTCTGACCCATTTGTGCAGGATGTCAGCAATAACATAACAGCGAGTAAAAAAACAATTACCTTTTTCATTTATACTCATCCCTTTTTGCATTTTTGGTTTTGTATTTATATTATAACTCATTTTTGCTCATTCTTCAATTCAAAAAATGCATGTAATAAAAACTTAATATTGGAAATAATTCCGTCATTATTTGAGAGCTTATAGCAAAGTCTTGGATGCTCCCCTGCGAGTAATTTTAAGCAATGAGGCATTTTTGCTATAACACCAAGCACAAGTTCACCATCAAACTCATCGTCGTCAAAAGTTATAAAGAGATTTCCCCCTCTTTGCGAAAGCATGGTTATCCCTAAAAGACTGGCAGCACTTTTTATTTTGGCAACCTCAATAAGACATCTTACCGAGCGTGGCAAATCACCATAGCGGTCACACAATGCGTCGGTTACATCAATAGCATCTTCTTCCTCCCTTATTGCTGCAATCTGTTTGTATGCATCTATTCTCTGATTATGATTTTTAATATACTTTTCAGGGATATATGCATCTATTTGCAAATCAAGCTGTGTGTTAATTTCCTCTCTTTTCTCCATGCCCTGCTCTTCATCTACGCTTTCCTTTAAAAGCTTGCAATACATATCATAACCCACAGAATTCATATGCCCGTGTTGTTGTGCTCCTAAAATGTCACCTGCTCCTCTTATTTCAAGGTCACGCATAGCAATTTTAAAACCTGAACCGAATTGAGTAAATTCCTTTACTGCCTGCAAGCGCTTTTGTGCAGTTTCGGAAAGTATCCCATCACGCTTATATGTCAGATATGCAAATGCGCTCCGATTTGAACGCCCTACTCTGCCTCTTAGCTGATAAAGCTGGGAAAGCCCCATTCTGTCAGCGTTTTCTATTATTATAGTATTGGCATTTGGTATATCAAGCCCTGTTTCTATAATGGTAGTGCACACTAAAATATCAGTATTTCCATTCACCATGTCATACATTACATCCTCAAGCTCTTCTTCACTCATTTTGCCATGCCCCACCGCAACGCGCGCCTCAGGTATCATTTTCTTTATCCAATCCGCCGTCCTGTAAATTCCCTGAACACGATTATATAGATAAAAAACCTGTCCGCCCCTTGCCATCTCTTTCTTCATAGCGTCGGCAAGTACAAGAGGATTTTGCTCCATAACATAGGTCTGAACAGGGTACCTATTTTCGGGAGGAGTTTCTAAAACACTCATGTCACGGACATTTATCATAGACATATGCAATGTTCTTGGTATGGGTGTGGCAGTCATGGAAAGGGCATCAATATTTTTTTTCATTTCCTTTAATTTTTCCTTATCCGTCACACCAAAACGTTGCTCTTCATCTATTATTAAAAGACCTAAGTCCTTAAATTCAACATCTTTTTGCAATATTCTATGCGTCCCTATTAATATATCAATTTCGCCTGATTTTAACATTTTTAAAATCTTTTTTTGTTGGGCAGGAGTGCGAAATCTCGAAAGCATTTCTATTCTTATTGGAAAGTTTCCCATGCGATTTGAAAATGTGTGATAATGCTGCATAGCAAGAACAGTTGTTGGGCAAAGATATGCCACCTGCTTAGAATCGGTCGCTGCCTTAAATGCTGCACGCAGGGCAACCTCAGTTTTTCCATAACCCACATCACCGCACAGAAGTCTGTCCATAGGTCTTTCGGATTCCATGTCATGCTTTACTTCCTCTATGCTCTGAAGCTGGTCCTCGGTCTCCTGATAAACAAAGGTGTCCTCAAATTCCTTTTGCCATGGAGTATCCTCAGAAAATGCATATCCCTTTGTTTTTTCGCGTGCTGAATAAAGGGCTATTAACTGCCTTGCAATATCCTTTGTGCTGTTTTTAACCTTTGTCTTTGTTTTAGACCAATCTGTCCCTCCGAGTCGGTTGAGCTTTAATTTTGCCTCATCTGAGCCGACATATTTATAAAGCATATCCATTTGGTCAACAGGGACATACAAAACATCGGTACCGTGATATTGTATTTTCAAATAGTCCTTTATTACTTTATTTACGTCCATCTGCTTTATTCCAAGATATTTACCTATTCCATGAGCCTGATGGACTACATAATCTCCAATATTTAAATCATTATATGATTTTATTTTGTCGGCATTTTTTATTTTTCTTCTCTTTTTTATGGATCCTTCAAAAATTTCCTGCTCCGAAACTACTACAAGCTTTATTTCGGGGTACGCAAAGCCCCTCGAAATACTTCCTTTTAATATTGAAATTTCACCTTTTTTTACTTTTCCCTCACAATTTACGCTAAAGCCGTTTTCTTTGATATATCCTGCAATATTTTCACATTTTGCATGGCTTTGTGCCAAAATTATAACAGTGTAATTTTCCTTTTTCCACACCTTTAAATCCTGAATAAGATATTCTGCCTTTCCGTGAAAGCTAACAGTTGTTTTTGTGAAAAAGCTGAATATTGCATTATATTGATAATCAAGAGTTGTGTGATTTAAGACATTTAAGGATATGAGCTTTTTTTGAGATATTTCATTTGCAAAATCGGAATAATCTTTCCAGAACCTCAAGTTTTTTATTGTAAGAATTTCCTTTTTATACAAATCAGAAATTATTTCTCCCTGCTCCCATTGCATAGATTTTGCTTTTTCATTTAAGCGTTTAGGCTCAATAAGATACACAAAATCCTCTTTTGTAAGATAATCACAAACAGTTGTGATTTTATCATATAAAAAGGAATTATATCGGTCTATATGAGGGAAAATTTCACCATCTTTAAGCATTTGGGAATCCCTTAAAAGATTATCTCTTGCATCGATTTTATCCTTTTTTTCAAGACGCTTTATTTCCTTTTCCAAAACAGCAACAAGGTCTTTTATTTTTTCCTCTTCGGGAAGCATTTCAGAACACGGAATGATATTTACTTTTTCAATATTTTCGGTCGAGCGTTGAGATATAATATCAAAACTTCTCAATGAATCTATTTCATTATCAAAAAATTCTATTCTGACAGGATTTTCTTCGTTTGCTAAGAATATATCTAAAATTCCGCCACGAACTGAAAATTGTCCCCTTCCCTCTACCATTTCTTCTCTTCGGTATCCCATTTTTACAAGCATTTGTGAAAGTTCTTGTAACTCAAAGGTGTCGCCTATTGATAATTTAATTATATTTTTTGAAAAAATTTCTTTTGGCAGAGTGTATTGAAGGCATGACTCAAGAGAAGCTACCACAATGGCACCCTCTTCGTCATTAAGAGCAAAAAGTGCGGCAAGTCTTTCATGCTCTGCACTTTTTGTACTTGCATCTACCGAATAAAAAACATATTCTTTAGAAGGATAAAAATACACTCTTTTCTGCCAAAAACTAAGGTCTTTAAAAATTTTTTGCGCCTCTTTGTTGCTATAGGCAACCACAAGGGCATGGTTTTTTTTAGTTGTTTCGGCAATAAAATGAGGTTGTGCTGACTCGACAATTCCCTCTACCGATATTGGAGTTTTTTCAAGACTTTCAGTCAGTTTTTTATATTCGGAATATTCATTTAACAAGTTAGAAAAATCCATATATAAACATCCTTAATTTTATGAGCTGTATTTATTCATTGCAGAATCTATGCCTATACTTACTATTTCCTCGGCGGCTTTTGCTGCTTTTATTATTGCATTCTCTAAAATTGGGATTTCTTCCTTTGAAAATTTCCCCAAAACAAAATCTGCCAAATCGTGGTCTTCGTGCTTTGGAGCACCAACCCCCATTTTAATACGTGGGAATTCATCGGTTTTTAGCTGATAAATAATGGATTTTAGCCCATTATGTCCGCCTGCACTTCCCTTTCTTCTTAAACGTATTTTACCTGCTTCTAAGGATATATCATCATTTATAATTATAATATTTGAGGAAGGAATTTTAAAAAATGAAGAAAATTCTCTTATTGCCTCTCCTGACAAATTCATAAAGGTCTGAGGTTTTAGTAAATACACCTTTTTCCCTGACACTTTTGTTTCTGCATAAAGAGATTTGAATTTAAGTTTATTTACTTTAACATTGTATTTGTCACTTAAGTAATCTATTACCTCAAATCCTATATTATGGCGTGTCATGTCATATTCTTTGCCTGGATTTCCAAGCCCTGCTATTATATATGTTTTACTTCCTTCCAACTCTCTTTCTGCCCTTTCTTTATCTTTTTTTATCTGATTTTTTAATTCTCTTAAATTTTTAAATTTTTTCTCCTCACGCAAGAAAAAATGAAATTCTACAGTTATTTTTTCTCCGTACAAATCACCATCAAAGTCTGTCAAATGGCTTTCGATTGTTCTTTTTTCTGCATCAAATGTAGGGTTTTTGCCTATATTTATAACTGCATTATATTCTTTTTTATCCCAAAACACTTTACCTGCATATACTCCGTCAGGCGGCAGAACCCTTTGGAGGTCGGGTTGCAGATTGGCAGTTTTAAAACCTAATTTTTTTCCATTTTGCAAGCCTTTTTTCACAATTCCTGACACAAAATATTTTCTTCCTAAAAATTTTTTTGCCTCATCAAGCTTATTTTTTAAAATCATTTCTCTTACTATAGTGCTTGAAACGCTTACTCCGTCCAAGGTTTGCTCTTTGCATATAATCGCTTTTATATCCTCTTTCTGTGCAAGCATTTTTAACATTGTAACATCGCCTTTAGCCTGATAGCCAAAACGATAATTATAACCTACAAAGAGAACTTTAACAAAAAGATTTTCCTTTAAAAATTTCACAAATTCCTCTGGAGTTTTTTTCTTAAAATCTTCCGAAAACTCGCACAAAAAAACAAAATCTGCGCCCAGTTTTTCAATCAGTTCAATTCTTTCCTCCAAGGAAGATATTATAGGCATATTTTTAAAGGAATTTTTAAAAAGCATGACACCGCTTTTTAAATTATTTTTCTTTGCATAACATATACAATCGCATATTACCTTTTGATGAGCAATATGTATGCCATCGAAATCTCCTAAAGCAATAGCGGTATTATTGAATTTTAACTTTTGGGAAAAATCAAAAATTTCCATATTTTATTCCTCACTTTTTAAAAGCTATTGCCAGAAAGCTGTCTTTAAAATCAGTAATCCGTCTTTGTATTCTGATATTGAAAGAAATTTTTCATCAGGTGAATACAATCTGTAACATTCTCCCTCAAAAAGTCCATCCATTTTTATTTTTGCACCATTTACAACACGCTCTGCTTTTTCTTTTGAGAGTGTTATCTTTTTAAAATCAGAAAAAAGTTCATCGACAGGAGTGATTATTTTGTAAAGTTCTTTAGATTTACACTTTTTTTCTATTTCTTCAACTGTGTAGCTTTCCTCTATTTCAAATCTTCCGCTTTTTATTCGCTCCAAGCTGTTCATATAAGCTCCGCAGCCCAAATCCATACCTATATCCTCACAAAGGGTTCTTATGTATGTGCCCTTTGTACAATACACTCTTATTTTTGCAATTCCTGCCAACTGATCAAAGCTTAAAAGCTCAATCTTTTCAATTCTTACCTTTCTTTTTTCTCTTTCTATTGTTATCCCTGCACGCGCAAGCTCATATAGCTTTTTGCCATCTTTTTTTATGGCAGAAAACATAGGCGGAATCTGTTCGATTTCGCCTATAAATTTTGCTATTGATTTTTTTAAAACATCCTCGCTTATATGCTCATAAGGTTGCTCTGTAAGAACTTCTCCCTCTGCATCAAGCGTATCAGTAGTCATTCCCAAAACAAGCTCTGCACAATATGCCTTGTCAGCCGCAGTTAAAAGGTCGGCAGCTTTTGTTGCTTTTCCTATACATATTGGCAAAACTCCCGTTGCGGCAGGGTCAAGTGTTCCCGTATGCCCCACCTTTTTTATTCCTGTCATGCGCCTGATGAAATTTACCATGTCATGAGAGGTTTTGCCATAAGGCTTATTTATTACAATTACGCCATTCATTCTTTTTCCTCCGCAGCTTTTTTAACTCTGCAAAAGAGAGATTTTATTATTCCTTAACCTGTGATTCAATAATCTCATCAACAGCTGCAAGAGCGTCGTCTATTTTATTTGCGTCCTTGCCTCCGCCTTGTGCCATGTCAGGCTTTCCGCCGCCTGAACCTCCTGCAATTTTGGTTATTTCGCGAATAATATTTCCTGCGTGAACTCCTTTTTTAACTGCTTCTGGAGTAGCCATCGCCAAAAACATTATTTTACCATCAGTATTTCCTGCAATGACTGCAACACCGCACTCAAGCTTATCTTTTATTGTATCTCCCATTGTTCGAAGGTCTGCAAGAGAAAGTCCCTCAGTTTGGGTAGAAACAATGCTTACTCCCTTTATTGTCTTCTTTCCAGCCATTAGTGCATCAGCTTTTCCACTTGCAATTTTTGCTTTTATAGACTCAAGATTTCTCTTGGTTTCCTTCATTTCAGCGGCAATAGCTTCTGCTTTTACATCAAGGTCTGCCACATTTGATTTTAATATTTGGGCAGCTCTTTCCATGATTTCATCTTTTGTTTTTATATACTTCAAAACTCCATAGCCTGTTACTGCTTCAATTCTTCTTGTTCCTGCAGCAACTCCCGACTCAGATAAAATTTTGAAAAGTCCGGCTTCTGCAGTGTTGTTAAGATGGCAGCCTCCGCAAAATTCTATTGAATAATCACCCATATTTACAACACGCACAATCTCACCATATTTTTCACCAAATTGTGCAGCAGCTCCCAGCTTTTTAGCCTCTTCTATCGGAAGCTCTTTTATTTGTATTGGCAAAGCCGCTAAAATTGCGTCATTTACCTTGTCTTCAACAGCCTGCAGCTCCTCTTTTGTCATAGCCGAGAAATGAGAAAAGTCAAATCTTAAATACTCATCATTTACCAAAGAACCAGCTTGAGCAACATGAGTTCCCAAAACCTCTTTTAACGCCTTATGTAAAAGGTGGGTTGCCGAGTGATTTCGGGAAATTGACATACGTCTTTTTGTATCTGTTTTAATAGTCACATTGTCTTTTGTACGAATTTCACCCTCTGTGACCCTTACTACATGTCCTATAAGACCGCCTGATAATTTTATGGTATCTAAAACCTCTGCTTTGCCCATATCTGTAAAAATTGTACCATGATCGCCTACCTGACCGCCCATTTCAGCATAGAGAACTGTTTGGTTAGTGATTATAATTCCTTCTTCATCTTCCCCTATTACATCAACAATTTGTCCATCCTTACCAATAGCTCTCACCAAAGAATTACATTCAAAATTATTATAACCAACAAACTCACAAGAAAGTGATGCATCAAATGCTATGCTGTCCTCACTTGCCCAGCTTGAGCCTTCCTTTCTTTTCGAGCGAGCAGTTTCCTTTTGAATTTGCATTTCCTTTAAGAAACCTTCTTCGTCAATTTCCATGCCTTGTTCTTCTAAAATATCACGTGTCAGGTCAATTGGGAAGCCATAGGTGTCATAAAGCTTAAAGGTTTTTTCGCCATCCAGCACCTTGTTGTTTTTATCTTTTAATTCCTCTATATAATCTGCAAGGATAGCAAGACCCTTGTCAATAGTAGCCGCAAAGCCTTCCTCTTCTATTCTTATAATCTTTTTAATGTATTCACGCTTTTCCTCTAATTCGGGATAGGCTGACTTTGATTCATTAACAACCGTGTCTGCTATATTATACAAAAATTCTCCCTTAATATTAAGAAGCCTTCCATGACGTGCCGCACGGCGCAATAAGCGACGAAGAACGTATCCTCTTCCAGCATTTGATGGGATAACACCATCGGAAATCATCATAACTGTTGAGCGTATATGGTCGGTTATTACACGAAGAGAAACATCGGTTTTCTCGTCCTTTTTATACTCAACTCCTGCAATCTCACTTATTTTCTTCATTACATTCTGAACTGTATCAACCTCAAAAAGATTGTTCACTCCCTGCATAACAACTGCAAGACGCTCCAAGCCCATACCTGTATCTATGTTGGGATGCTCTAAACGATTATAATTTCCATTTTCATCTTTATCAAATTGAGTAAATACCAGGTTCCAGACCTCCATAAAGCGGTCGCAATCACAACCAAGCTTACAATCAGGTTTTCCACAACCAAATTCAGGGCCTCTGTCAACATGAATTTCAGAGCAAGGACCGCATGGACCTGTTCCATGCTCCCAGAAATTGTCCTCTTTGCCCATTTTTACAACTCTCTCAGGTGCTACTCCAATTTCATTTACCCAGATGTCACGAGCCTCATCGTCCTCTTCATAGACAGTAATCCACAAATCCTCAACAGGAAAGTTCATTACCTCGGTAAAAAATTCCCATGCCCAGGCAATTGCCTCGTGCTTGAAATAATCACCAAAAGAGAAGTTTCCGAGCATTTCAAAAAAGGTTCCGTGACGAGCAGTTTTTCCTACCCTTTCAATGTCAGGTGTTCTTATACACTTCTGGCAGGTAGTAACCCTTTTTCTTGGAGGAACCTCTGCACCTGTAAACCACTTTTTCATCGGTGCCATACCTGAATTTAT
>JAZURZ010000066.1:0-4794 GCA_045606465.1 Clostridia bacterium
ATAGAGTATCTTATAAAGAATGTTGAGGACAGTGACAAGGTGGAATTTTCAGTACATTGTCACAACGATTTGGGAATGGCAGTTGCAAATTCATTAGCAGGAGTAAAGGGCGGTGCGCTTCAGATTGAATGTACTATAAATGGTCTGGGAGAACGTGCAGGAAACACTTCTTTAGAGGAGGTTGTTATGGCAATAAATACCCGACCTGACTGTTACAAAAATCCGCCGAGAATTGATACTACACAAATTTATCGTACCAGCAAAAAGGTTTATGACATAATAGGTCAGAGTGCACCCATAAATAAGCCGATAGTGGGAAAAAATGCTTTTGCGCATGAGTCGGGGATACATCAGCATGGCGTGTTGGCAAATAAGAAAACCTACGAAATAATGACTCCTGAATCGGTAGGAATAAAAGAAAATAAAATAATTTTAGGCAAACATTCGGGAAAACATGCATTTGAGCAGCATCTGGTTAGTATGGGACATGAGCTGACCTCATCTGAAATAGAGCAGGTTTTTGCTGAATTCAAAAAGCTTTGCGACAAGAAAAAGCAGGTAACTGATTTTGATATTGAAGCTTTAATTTCCCAAAAAAGCACAGACGAGGCAAGATATACCCTTGACCGATTTGATGTTCATGCAGGAAATCACACAACTGCAACCAGCACAATTCGTTTAAAATGCGATAATGAAACAATAATTGAAGATGTTTGCCTTGGTGACGGACCTATTGATGCGGCATATAATGCCATAGATAAAATTATAAATCCGCCTGCGCACACCCTGGATACATATAATATCCGTGCAGTTTCGGAAGGAAAGGACACCCTTGGTGAGGTTTTAGTAAGACTCAAAACTGAGGACAATAAAATATATAACGGACGAGGGCTTTCAACCGACATTATTGAGGCAAGTATATTGGCATATTTGAATGCAGTAAACAAATTGCCGGGAGTGACTGAGTAAATCTGATAAAATTTCAAGAAGGGATTTGATAAAATGGGAATGACAATGACACAAAAAATTCTTGCATCGCATATTGGGGAAAAAAGCGTTAGTGCAGGTCAGCTTATTCTTGCAAGGCTTGATATGTGCTTGGGTAATGATATAACTGCCCCTGTAGCGATAAAAGAATATGAAAATTTAAAAACCAATGGTGTTTTTGACAAGAAAAAAATTGCACTTGTTATGGACCATTTTATTCCCAATAAGGATATAAAAGCAGCCCAGCAGTGTAAGGTGTGTCGTGAATTTGCAAAAAAAGAGGAAATAGAAAATTATTTTGATGTGGGACAAATGGGAATAGAACACGCACTTTTGCCTGAGAAGGGACTGGTTACTGCGGGAGATGTAGTAATCGGAGCTGATTCTCACACCTGCACATATGGCGCTTTGGGAGCATTTTCCACAGGGGTTGGTTCAACCGACCTTGCTTGCGCAATGGCAACAGGAAAGGCATGGTTTAAGGTGCCACCTGCAATACGCTTTGAGTTAAAGGGAAAGCTTTTGGAAAATGTTACAGGAAAAGATGTTATTTTGCATATTATAGGCAAAATAGGTGTCGACGGAGCTTTGTATAAATCCATGGAATTTGGTGGAGAGGGAATGAGTAATCTCTCTGTAAGTGACAGACTTTGTATTGCAAATATGGC
This sequence comes from Clostridia bacterium, assembly GCA_045606465.1. Taxonomy (GTDB): domain Bacteria; phylum Bacillota; class Clostridia; order UBA1381; family UBA1381; genus CAKSQL01. The sequence goes on from JAZURZ010000066.1 coordinate 1,656, forward strand.
AATAGAGGCAGGTGCAAAGAATGGAATTTTTGAGGTGGACGAAAAAACTTTAGAATATTTAAAGGAGGCAGGGGCAAAGGAGCCTGTAGTCTTTAAAGCCGATGAGGACGCAGAATATGACGAGGTTTACACAATAGATTTGTCAAAAATAACCCCGACAGTTGCATTTCCTCATCTTCCTGAAAATGTAAAAACCTTTGACGAAATAGGCGATATTCCCATTGACCAGGTGGTTATCGGCTCATGCACCAATGGAAGATTGGAGGATTTGGAAATTGCGGCAAACATATTAAAGGGCAGGAAGGTAAATAAAAATGTAAGAACAATTATAATTCCTGCAACTCAAAAGATATATGCAGAGGCTATGGAAAGAGGATATTTAAAAATATTTCTTGAAGCAGGAGCGGTAATTTCAACCCCTACCTGCGGACCCTGTCTTGGCGGCTATATGGGAATTTTAGCTGAGGGGGAGAGGGCAGTTGCAACAACCAACAGAAATTTTGTAGGAAGAATGGGACATCCAAAATCTGAAGTGTATCTTGCAAGCCCCGCAGTTGCCACTGCATCTGCAATAATGGGCAAAATTGCAAGCCCCGACCAAATTTGAAAGGATAGATAAGTTATGAAATATTGCGGAAAAGTTATAAAATATAATGACAATGTTGATACAGATGTTATAATCCCTGCAAGATATTTAAACACTTCGGATAAAAGTGAGCTTGCAGCTCATTGCATGGAGGACTTAGATGCAACCTTTGTTAAAAGAGTAAAAAATGGCGACATAATAGTTGCAGGAGAAAATTTCGGTTGCGGCTCTTCAAGAGAGCACGCTCCCATTGCAATTAAAGCAAGTGGCATATCGGTCGTGGTTGCTAAGAGCTTTGCACGAATTTTTTACAGAAATGCAATTAATATAGGTCTTGCCATAGTGGAGTGTCCTGAGGCGGCAGAAAAAATAGCAGAGAATGACAAAATTGAGGTGGATTTGGACGAGGGTAAAATTAAAAATCTTACTACAGGAAAAGATTATGATACCGAACCCTTCCCTGAATTTATTCAGAAAATTATTTCAAATGACGGGCTTGTTTGTGCCATTGAAAAGGGGATTTTGTAAAAAGAAAGGCTATGATGAAAATGAATTTTAAAATTGCACTATTAAAAGGCGACGGGATAGGCCCTGAAATTGTAGATAGTGCCTTAAGGGTTTTAGAAAAAGTCGCAGAAATGTTTGGTCATGAATTTGAATTTTGCGAATATCTTATAGGGGGAGCGGCTTATGATGCTGTGGGGACCCCATTGCCCGATAAAACAGTTTCGGGAGCTTTGGAAAGTGACAGCATTTTGCTTGGTGCAGTGGGCGGACCTAAATGGGACAATATAGAGCCTCACTTAAGACCTGAGCAAGCTCTTTTAGGGATAAGAGAAAAATGCGGTCTTTACACCAATTTAAGACCTGCAAGGGTTTATAATGCCTTGAAGGAGGAGTGCCCTCTTCGTGAGGATATTATAAAAGATGGCGTAGATATAATGATGGTGCGTGAGCTGACAGGCGGAATATACTTTGGCGAAAGGGGCCGACGAGAGGGAAAATATGGAGCCGAAGCGTATGATACCGAGTGCTATAGCAGAATGGAAATAGAGCGTATAGGCAAGGTTGCTTTTGAAACTGCAATGAAGAGAAATAAGCGTCTGCATAGCATAGACAAAGCTAATGTTTTGGAAAGTTCAAGACTCTGGCGAGAGGTAATGCATGAACTTTCAAAAGAATATCCCGAAGTGGAATATTCTGATATGCTTGTAGATAATGCGGCAATGCAGCTTATAAAAAATCCGTCGCAATTTGACGTGGTAGTTACATCGAATATGTTTGGGGATATTCTTTCGGATGAAGCCTCTCAGATTTCGGGCTCGATAGGACTTTTGCCATCTGCGTCCTTGGGTGATGGCAGCTGCGGAATGTATGAGCCGATACATGGTTCAGCTCCCGATATAGCAGGAAAAAACCTTGCAAACCCCATAGCTACAATTCTTTCGGCGGCAATGATGTTGAAGTTTTCCTTTGGACTTATAAAGGAGGCCGAGGCAATAGATGCAGCTGTTTTAGAAACTCTTAATTCGGGAAAAAGAACTGCTGACATTGCAAAGGGCGGAGAATGGATTGGTTGTAGTGAAATGACCGAAGAAATTATAAAACATTTAAAAAAATGATGAATTTTTATATGTATCCCCTTGGTATGAAGAAAATGGGGATACATATTTTTTTATGCCATTGCACGATAAATTTTTTATTTTATAAAAGCTTTGTTTTCGGATATAAAAGGCGGATAAAAATTTAAAAAACAAAGCAAAATATAACTATGAAAAATATTACCTTATTTTTAATGGCAAAATGTTGTAAAAAATGAGATAAAAAAACTTTTTATTGCTAAAAATAACTAATTATTTCCAAAAGGTATTGAAATGTTTTTTCTTTGTAGTAAAATAATAATGGGTACATTTTGGAACTTTGCATGTTAAAAATTTAGCAAAGTTATTTTAAAGGGTTAAAAAACCTTGTAAATATGCGGATTTATAACAATAATATATCCCGTTTCAAAATGTGACAAAAAATGTTTTTAAAAAATAAAGTAATGACTTATGAGGATAAAATTTTCCTCCTCATGAGTATAAAATGGTTGAAAGGAGGCAGGTGTAATTATGCAACACGCTTTTGTGGTTTTACTGGGAATGGGAACAGTTTTTTTCGGACTGATTTGTATAGTTTTTCTATGCATGGGAATGAGCGCTGTCATAAGAAAAATACAAGGTAATGATAATGCAAAAGAAGAACAAAATGTTCCTTCTGCTCCGTCCTCTGCTCCAATTGCCGACAGACAAGCAATAATAGCAGCAAGCTGTGCGGTCATTGCAGAAGAGCTTGGAGAAGAAGTGAAGAATATAAAGGTTGTGTCATTTAAAAGAGTTTAAATAATGATGTGAGAATTTATATTTTTAAAAAAAGTGGTAAATCTTGATTTTTTAAAAGGAAAGGATTGTTTTTAAAATGAAAAAGTATAAGGTAAATGTTAATGGAACAAATTATGAAATAGAAATTGAATTAATGAGCGAAACAGAAGCATCAGCACCAAAAACAGAAGCT
>JAZURZ010000067.1:0-9137 GCA_045606465.1 Clostridia bacterium
CATTTGTCTTCCTAAGACCGCTTGGCCTCCGACTTATTGAATTTGAAACAATAGATGTTTTCGAATTTAATAATGAAACCTATTTTGCTTTACTTGAAGTAATGCCTGAAGGTGAGGAAACCGATGAGGTTCTTATGATGAAGGTAGATTTTGGTGAAAGCGAAGAGGATATGAGCCTTGTTAATGTCGAAGACGAAGAGGAACTTGAGGCTTGCTTTGCAGAATTTTTAAGACGTGATGAGGAATCAGAATAAGAATTTTTAAAATTGTAATGCAATTGTAAAGGAAAAGATGTTGATTTTTTCTTGGGGTTGTGTTATTATAAAATCACAAAGTAACCCTGTGATTCGCGTGTGCGACTCTGATTTTTTACCAACACTTATTATATGGGATATCAAACTCTATGCATGGCATATACGCCTCCTTTCCTTTATGGACTGCCAGTGGACATATAAAGTGCGTAGGTATAACCCACCTGCTTATGCAGGTAAGAAATAGGGTTTTTAGCACGGTCTATACGGGGATTATCTTGAAAAATTTGTGCAGAAAATGTGATGGCTCACATTTTCTGCATTTTTTTAGTAAACTGATTTTTCGTTACTAAAAAAAGAAAAAACTTTGATGAAAAAATAAAAAGCTATTTACACGAACATATTTTTGTGGTAAAATAAATATTGTATTAATTGGCAATAAAATTTAAAGAAAATTATGAGAAGGGAAGTTTATAATGAACACACATCTTTTGAATTTGTTGGAAGAATATAAAAATAAAAAAAGAATTTCCTTCTCCATGCCCGGGCATAAAAATGGAAAGGGAATATTAGAAAGGCTAAAAGAAAATTTTTTTGATTTTGATGTGACCGAGCTTGCCGATACCGACAATTTGCATGAGCCGGGAAAGGCAATATCAAAAACCCTTTCCGATATAGCTAAGTTTTATGGTGCAGATTATAGCTTTGTTCTTTTGGGCGGATCAACCTCGGGAATTTTTACTATGCTTATGAGCACCTGCAAAAGAGGGGACAAGGTTGTTGTTACAAGAAAATGCCATGTTTCGGTGATAAATGCAATTATTACACTTGGTTTGGTTCCGATTTTTACAAATCATTTGATGCTTGAGGAGCTTAATATACTTAATTCGGCAGAAGCAGAGGAAATTGAAAAAATTTTAAAAAAAGAGAAGGTATCAGCAATTTTAATTACCTCTCCTGATTATTATGGAATTGTTGCAAATGTGGAGGCAATTTCAAAGCTTGCAAAAAGTTATAACGTTCCTCTCTTGGTAGATGAGGCACACGGAGCACATTTTTGTGCTTCAGAAAGCTTTCCAAAATCTGCTTTGGATATGGGGGCAGATATGTGCGTACAAAGTGCTCACAAAACTCTAAATTCAGCAAATCAGACTGCTTTTTTACATGTAAAAAGTGACAAGCTTGATAAAAATATGGTAAAAAAAGCGTATGATATTTTTCAGACTACAAGCCCGTCTTATCCTTTGCTGGCATCGGCAGAGCTTGCAGTATATGAAATTTATCAAAATCAAGGAAAAGAGTGGGAGGAAGTTATAAAAAATTGCAACAATTTAAGAAATGAACTTGATAAAATTGTTAAATTTCTTGACAAAAAACTATCAAAAAAATATAGATTTTATGATATTGATGAATCAAGGTTGGTGTTATTTGTTTCGGAGTATGATGCTACGGGCTTTGAAATTGCAAATAAGCTAAGATTAGATTACAATATAGACATTGAATTAGCAGAACTTGACAAGCTGGTTTTAATTCCCACGCCTGCAAATACTAAAGAGGATTTTGAAAATTTAAAAAATGCCCTGCTTGAGATTTTCTCAAAGCTTTCTTTTAAAAAAGAAAGACTTTTTTTACCAAAATTGCCGGATGTCAATTTGGTCATGCATCCTGATGAAGCATTTTATTCAGAAGGGATTTTTTGTAATATAAATGAGGCGGAAGGGTATATATCAAAAAATGCAATAGTCCCATATCCTCCTGGAGTTCCTGTAGTTGTTCCGGGAGAAAAAATAACCGGGGAAGCAGTTTGTTATTTGTCCGCCTTGATTGAAAAGGACGCAGAAGTTCATGGGATTGTTGAAAAAAAAGCAGAAGTAGTAAAGGAAAAGGAATTTTAGCAAGATGAATAAAAGTATTCAAATTAATGGAAGAGTTAATGAAATAATTTACTCCAATAATGAAAATGGATACACCGTCTGTGAGATAGAAAGCGTAAAGGAAGGACGCTTCACAGCGACGGGTTATTTGCCTTGCGTAAATGAAGGTGATAATGTTTTGCTCATAGGCGAATGGAAAATTCATCATACTTATGGCGAACAGTTTGCAGTGGTAAACTTTGAGGTTGTTATGCCTACTGATGCAGAGGAAATATATCGTTATCTTGCGACGGGAATAGTTAAAGGTGTGCGTGAGGCGACCGCTAAAAAAATTGTTGAGTATTTTGGAGATGACAGTTTTAATATAATGCTCAATGAACCCATGAAGCTTGCCTATATTAAGGGAATATCCCCTAAAAAAGCAGCTGAAATAGGAGAGTCTTTTGCCAAATTGCAGGCAATTCAGGAGATTGTTATTTTTTTGCAGAAATTTCAGGTTAGTGCCAATTTTGCTATAAAAGTGCACAAAACTCTTGGCTATGGCGCAGTAGAAAAAATTAAAAAAAATCCTTATATTCTTGCAGAAAGAGTAGATGGAATAGGGTTTAAGACCGCAGACAACATTGCATTTTTTATGGGTATGCCCAAAAATAGCATTGAAAGAATAAAAGCAGGAGTAAAATATATTCTCACAACAGCAGCATATACATCGGGACACACATATTTACCAAGAAATTTACTTGTGGAGGATGCAGCTTATAAGCTGGACATAAGCGAGGTGGAGGTTGAAAATGCAATCTCTGCACTTATGCTTGAACATAATTTATATGTTGACAATATAGAAGAAAATGAAGTGTGCTATCTTTCGACATTTCTTTCGGCAGAGGAATATATTGCACGACGCCTGAATTCTTTGAATTTTATTGAGCAAAAATTTGGAATGGGCGACAAACAAGTAGAGGAATTTATAAAAAGAAGGGAAAAAGAAGAGGGAATAACTTTAGCTGATGAGCAGAAAGAGGCCATAATAGCCGCATCAAAATCGAGCTGTGTTGTAATAACCGGCGGACCAGGGACGGGAAAAACCACTGCAATAAATACTATAATAAAGCTTATGAAGGAAATGGGTCTTTGTGTAGTTCTTGCAGCTCCCACAGGACGTGCCGCAAAACGAATGAGCGAGGTTACAGGGATGGAGGCAAAAACCATACATCGGCTTTTAGGAGTTGTCGGTGATGCAGAAAATAAATTCAATCACGACGAACAGAATCCATTGAAGGCAGATGTGATAATTCTTGATGAAGTGAGTATGATAGATACATTGCTTATGAATGCTCTTTTGCGTGCAGTAAAGCATGGCGCAAGATTGATTTTTTCAGGAGATGCAGACCAGCTTCCCTCGGTAGGACCAGGAAATATTTTAAGGGATATTATAAACTCTGATACAATTCCTACAATACGTTTGGAAAAAATTTTCAGGCAGGCAGAACAAAGCCTGATAGTTGTGAATGCTCATAGAATAAACAAATCCCAAATGCCTGAATTAAAAGCAAGGGACAGGGACTTCTTTTTTATAAAAACTGACACTCAGGAAAATACAGCGGCGCTTATAATTGAGTTATACAAAAAAAGACTGCCAGCAGCATATGGCTTAAATCCTGTCCAGAATATACAAGTTTTATCACCATCCAAAAAAGGAGCAGCAGGTACAATTCAATTAAATAAAGAGCTGCAAAGGGTAATAAACCCTCCTGATATTTTAAAAGAAGAATATCACTGTGGTCAGAACATTTTCCGAGTGGGTGACAAAGTCATGCAGACAAAAAACAATTATGAGCTTCCGTGGATAAGAGGAGCTCATGAAAAGGGAGAGGGTATATTTAATGGCGAAATGGGAATTATAGCCGAAATATCAACAAAAGACAAACTTATGAAAATAATATTTGATGATGATAAAGAGGTAGAATATCAGTTTTCATATGCAGAGGAATTAGAACATGCCTACTCTGTTACAGTTCACAAGAGCCAAGGCAGTGAATTTCCAGTGGTTATAATTCCAACTTGTAATTTTGCGCCTGCTCTCATGTATAAAAATCTTTTATATACTGCAATAACACGTGCGAAAGGCATGGTTGTTTTGGTGGGAAATGAAAAAAGTATAGAAAGAATGGTCAACTCCCAAAATGCAAGACCAAGATACACTGGTCTTGAGGAAAGACTAAAAAGAATGAAAGAAATTTTTAACTCCTAAGATAATTAAAAAACTTTGTTTTATATATAATAATATATATTGTAGCCAATATGCATTTTGCACAAAATATATAGCAAAAAACTATTTAAAATCTACTGATATTTGGTTGACATTACAACTTTAATATGTTATCATATATTATAACAAGAATACAAGTGTTTGTCACAGACGAACTAAATAAAAAGCTGTTTATATGTCGTAAAGGCCCAAAATCAAGGCATATAAATTTTTAAATGTTGGGCAGAAAGGCTGGTGTATAAATATGAGTGTATCTTATATTCTGGTTGACACATCAGTTGCTCCTGAAGTTTTTGTAAAGGTTGTAAAGGTGAAAAATTACCTTGATTCAGGGCGTTGCAAAACAATAAGCGAGGCTTTGGAAAAGGTGAAAATAAGCAGGACTGCGTTTTATAAATATAAAAACTATGTTTTTTCGCATAGTGACGCAAAGCAGGAGAAAATGGTTACCCTTGGATTTACATTAGAAGATATATCAGGAGTTTTGTCAGATATTTTAAGCTTGCTTGCAAAATATAAAACCAATGTACTGACTATTAATCAGAATATTCCTGTAAATGGCATTGCCAATCTTACAATATCATTTGAAACTGGGAATATGACCATTGACAACGATGAACTTATAGGAAGACTTGGCAAGGTTAAGGGAGTAAATAAAGTAAGTATTCTTGCAATGAAATAAAAATTAATTATTAATTTACAGAAAGGCAGTGAACTTTTATGGCAAAGGCTGCGGTTATGGGTTTTGGAACCGTGGGCAGTGGAGTATATGAAATAATAAAAAATCATAACTACGGACTCAAATGCTCAGAAGACATAGAGGTTTTAAAAATTCTTGATATAAGAGATTTTGAAGATAATGAGGCAAAAAAACTTCTTACTAAAGAATTTTCAGATATTTTAAATAATAAGGAAATATCAGTGGTTGCAGAAACAATGGGAGGACTGCACCCTGCATATGAGTTTACAAAGGAGCTTTTACTTGCAGGGAAAAGCGTTGTCACTTCTAACAAGGAACTTGTGGCAACGTATGGAACAGAACTTTTAAAGCTTGCAAAAGACAATAATGTAAATTATCTTTTTGAGGCAAGTGTAGGCGGAGGAATTCCCATTATACGCCCACTAACAAGCTGCCTTTTGGCAAATGACATAAAACGCATTGCAGGAATTTTGAACGGAACAACAAATTATATTCTTACTCAGATGTTCGAGAATGACAAAAGCTTTGAAGATGCACTTAAAGATGCACAGGAGCTAGGCTATGCTGAGCGTAATCCTGCAGCGGATGTTGAAGGACATGATGCATGTCGTAAAATTGCAATTTTGTCATCACTTGCATGGGGCAAGTTTGTGGATTATAAAAATATTCCAACCGAGGGAATAACTGCAATAACCTCAGAAGATGTTTTGTATGCAGAAAAGTTAAATAGCGTAATAAAGCTTATAGGCTATGCAGAGTGTGACGAAGAGGGAAATATAAACGCAATGGTAAGACCAATGATGATAAAAAATACATCACCTCTTTCGGGAGTCAGCGACGTATTTAATGCAGTTTTGGTTACAGGCGATAGTCTTGGTGACGCTATGTTTTATGGCAGAGGAGCAGGAAAGCTTGCTACAGCAAGTGCAGTTGTTGCCGATATTATAGATTGCGTCAAACACAAAGAAGCAAAAAAGAATACTATGTATTGGGAAGAACAAAAGAAGGATTTTATGAAAAATCATTTGGATAGCGAAGCAAGATTTTTTGTAAGAATAAACCAAAATAAAGAAAATATTGAGGAAGAGTTTGAAAATGCAGAGTTTTTATCAAATGATGGAGAAATTGCATTTGTGACCGACTTAATCACTGAAGAAAAATTAAATAAAAAATTAGAAAAATTGGGGAATATAAAGACAATTATACGTATTCTGGAGGCATAATGGTAGAGGTAAGAGTGCCGGCAACAAGTGCAAATATGGGTGCTGGCTTTGACACAATGGGAATTGCCCTGGGGCTTTATAACACTATAAGGGTAGAGGAAAAAGAGCAGGGCTTGCAAGTAATAAATCTTAACACAAAGGAATATATTCCCACCAATGAAAATAATCTCATATATAGAGCAGTGACTCGTGTTTTTGATGAGGTGGGATATAAAAAAAGAGGCATAAAAATTGTTCAGGATAGTGCAATTCCAATAACCCGAGGTTTAGGAAGCAGCAGTGCCTGCATTGTAGGAGGACTGCTTGCAGGGAATGTGATTTCGGGAAGAAGACTTTCCTATGAAAGAATAGCTGAGCTTGCATGTGAAATGGAGGGGCATCCTGACAACGCAATTCCTGCAATTTATGGAGGCTTTTGCACCTCGGTATGGGATTTTAAAAAGGTATATTTCAGAAGCTTTAAGCTTCCTTCGAATTTGGAATATGCAATAATGTCACCCGACTATTTTGTGGCTACAAAAAAGTCAAGAGGCATTTTGCCTGATGAAATTCCATTTAAAAATGCTACGCACAATATTTCAAGAGCAGTATGGCTTGCAACAGGACTTGCGACAGGGAAGTTTGATAATCTCCATATAGGAGTAGAGGATAAAATCCATCAGCCTTATCGCAAAAATTATGTTGATGGCATGGAAGAAATTTTTAAAAAAACTTACGAATGTGGCTCAAAAGCAACCTTTTTAAGTGGTTCAGGCCCTACTATTTTGTCAATTCTTGATGGTGATTTTTCTGAATTTAAAAATAATATGGAAAAGTTTTTTGAAAATTTTTCAAACCGATGGAAATGCAAAATTGTAACAATAGATAATGTCGGAGCAATAGTAAGGGAAATCCCTTATTAAAAAAATTAATTTGTTAAAAAACAATTTTTAAAAAGCGCAATGCTTTTAAGAAATGTTTTAAATATAACCTAATATAAAGAAAGGAAATGTAAAATGGGGTTAATTGTTCAAAAGTATGGCGGCTCATCGGTGCGTGATGCAGAACGTGTAATGAATGTTGCCACAAGAATTGTTGAGACCTATGATGCAGGCAATAACGTTGTGGTTGTTGTTTCGGCACAGGGTGATACAACTGATGATTTAATAGAAAAAGCAAAGGAGATAAATCCATCAGCGTCAAAGCGTGAGATGGATATGTTGCTTGCAACAGGTGAGCAAATTTCAATATCCTTACTTGCTATGGCTATAGAAAAGCTTGGAAGACCTGTCATTTCACTTACAGGCTGGCAGGCAGGAATGCAAACCGATTCAAAATATTCTATGGCAAGAATAAAGACAGTGAAAACTGACAGACTTCAGAATGAGCTTGATAAAAAACGCATAGTAATTGTTGCAGGCTTTCAGGGCATCAATAAATACGATGACATCACAACACTTGGCAGAGGTGGCTCTGACACATCTGCAGTAGCTTTGGCAGCTGCTCTTGGTGCCGATGTATGCGAAATATACACAGATGTTGACGGGGTATTTACTGCTGACCCGAGATTTGTAAAAAATGCATATAAATTGGACGATATTTCATATGATGAAATGCTTGAGCTTGCGTCATTAGGCGCAAATGTTTTGCATAATCGTTCGGTTGAAATGGCAAAGAAATATCATGTAAAATTAGCAGTAAAATCAAGTTTGAATAAAACAGAGGGTACTTATGTTAAGGAGGTAGATCAAGTGGAAAAGATGCTGGTTAGAGGCGTAACAAGAGATAATGATTGTGCAAGAATTGCACTTTGTGGTGTAGAGGATACTCCAGGAAAAGCTTTCCAGGTGTTCTCACTTTTATCAAAAAATGGCATTGCAGTGGATTTAATTATTCAATCAATAGGCAATGGCACAAAAAAGGACATAAGCTTTACCACCAATGAGGGAGATTTAGATGAGGCAATTAAAATAATTGAAGAAAATCAGAATATGATAAAAGCAGATGATGTTAAATGGACAAAAGACGTTTCAAAGGTTTCTATAGTTGGTGCAGGTATGGTAAATAACGCAGGTGTTGCAAGCACAATGTTTGAGGCACTTTATAATGCACATATCAACATAAATATGATTGCTACATCAGAAATTAAAATTTCAGTTCTTGTGGATCAAAAGGATGCAGAACGTGCAGTTGTGGCTATTCATGACAAGTTTATGCTTAACTGATGAGTAAAAAAAGGGGTGTTGCAAAAAAAAGCAGCATCCCCTTTTGAAATTTAAAAAACGAGGAAAAAATAATGGAAGATAAAATAATTGGCAGAAATCCTATTTTAGAGGCTATACGCTCAGACAGAGAAATAGATAAAATTTTAGTTAAAAAAGGTGCCTTTGAGGGTTCATTAATTCCCATAATAAAAAAAGCAAAGGAAAAGGGAATTATTGTTCAGGAGGTTGAAAAACAAAAGCTTGATAAAATTGCAGAGGGCGAAAATCATCAGGGAATAATAGCATTTGCTGCGACTTGCGAATATGTGCCTTTTGAGGAGCTTTTGGCGGATGCTGAAAACAAAATGATAATAATCTGCGATAAAATCACTGACCCTCACAATTTAGGCTCAATTTTAAGAACTGCAAATTGTGTGGGAGCAGCAGGGGTTATAATACCTAAAAGAAACAGCGTAGGCTTAAATTCAGTAGTTGCAAAAACCTCGGCAGGCGCAGTGGAATACACAAAAGTGTCACGAGTAACAAATGTCGCTCAAACCATTGACAAATTGAAAGAAAAAGGCTTTTGGATTGCAGGAGCTGATATGAATGGCGAGGAAATGTATTCGGCAAATCT
>JAZURZ010000068.1:0-10845 GCA_045606465.1 Clostridia bacterium
CCTTGCATGATTTTTTGGAACAGGGTGTATATGACATTCCTACTTTTACCGAAAGAAACAAAAAGCTTGCAGATTCTATAAGTTCTCTTGAGGAGCTTCTCTCTCAAAAGCAATCAGAGCTTAATAACTCTGGCGCAATATCTCTTTCTGAAGTTCTTATTCCTACTCTTCAGAGGCTTACAGATAATTATTATGATTTGTCTGTTGCAGAAAAAAATTCTCTTATGAAGAGCATTATCAAAACTATATATTACTACAGGGATAAAGCTCCCAGCAGTAAATTTTCAGTATCAATCATTTTTAAAGATTGGTTATAAAAGTATGGTATATACCTTGCACAATCTCATGACAAAGATTGTCTTGAAAATATACGAGTCTATCTTACTGCTCAGGGACAGGGCATTGTAGATAGAGCAATAAATGTCAAATGCACAAAAGCAGAGGTTATATGGATATTCTCAGATGTCGAGGCAGTTCCATTTAACCGTGGTTTTTATTCGGTAGATTTAAAATATTTCTTCCGAATTACACTTGCAGTATTTACAGGGCTCGGAAGACCCACCGAAGTTGAAGGTCTTGCCACTTTTGATAAAAAGGTTATACTTTTCGGTTCTGAAGGCAATGCAAAAATCTTTACTTCAAATTATAAGGAAGATGCTTTTGATTCACAGCTATGGCGTAAAACCAATATGCCCAATAGCGTTGTTGAGGTAGTTGACCCGATTGCTCTTGGCGCAAAGGTTGTTGATGTAAAAGAAAATTGTTGCTGCGATGACGATTTTGACCTTGCAAGCATTCCCGACTCGGTTTGCAGAGTTTTTAATGACAGTCTTATCCTGGGTGGCGAGCAAAAGCGTGTTTATGTTTCAATTGGTATATTCTCAATAATTAAATTGGAACGCAAGGTTCAACTGCTTATACCTGCATATGACTTCTGTGTTCCTCAAAAAGAGTGTGTAGGTGCCACAGACGACAACCCATGTGACCTTTTCGACAGAATCTCCTTCCCTGTAGATGAGTTCTTTCCACCCGAACGTTGTGAATTTTCAGACGAAAATTCCAACGGTTGTGGCTGCGGTTGTGAATAAAATTAAAAGCTTTTAATTTAAAAGCATTATAGGTCTTTTATAATATAAAAACTCTCACCTTTTTGCTGCATACAACAAAAGGTGAGAGTTTTTTCTTCCACACAACTTTTTTAACACTTGCATTTTGATGCATTTTTTTATATAATATAATTATCTTAAAATAAAAAGAAAGGCTATGGAAATTAAAATGCAAAAAAAATTTGAACCATGGTTTTCATGGGCACAGGAACTTCAGTTTCTTGCGCAAGCAGGACTCGCCTACACCGACAACGTATTTGACCACGAGCGTTTTTTACGCATACGTGAAATATCTGCAGAAATTTTAAGCTATCAGACAGAGATTCCTCTTTGCAAAGTAACTGAACTTTTCTGTAATGAAGAGGGTTTTCAAACACCGAAAATAGACACCCGTGCTGCAATTTTTAAAAAAAACAAAATTCTTCTGGTTCAGGAGTCAAATAAAAAATGGACCCTTCCCGGTGGCTGGTGCGACGTAAACGAATCAATTGCCACAAACACAATAAAAGAGGTCCGTGAAGAAGCAGGTCTTGAAGCTGAAGTTGTACGCCTTATTGCTTTGCACGACAGAAAAAAGCACAACCTCCCTGTGTATATTCACAATATAACAAAGGCATTTGTTTTATGCAAGGCAACGAATGGTGAATTTTGTGAAAATTCTGAAACTCTTGACAGCGGATATTTTGCGCTTGACAACCTTCCCAAACTTGATGAGAGTAAAACCAACTATGAACAAATTAAAATGTGCTTTGAGGCGAATTCAGACGAAAATTGGAAGGTAATTTTAGATTAATAAATTCAGTAGCTAAACACGCAAAAAAGCAAAAAATGGATCAAATACTGACGCATTTTTTTAGTATTTTAACGCAGCAGATGCAGAAAACAGCAGACAAAAAACCAAGTATTCCTATTGATGCATCTGTTTAAGGAGATAAGAACTTTGAATAATAAAATGATTGCAAAAACTGCCATAACCGCTACACTTTCTTTTGTGCTTGGATATATAGAAAGCCTTTTTCCTCTTAGCTTTACCATTCCCGGCATCAAATTGGGATTATCAAACCTTGCAATAGTTTATGCCCTTTATTGCATTGATACAAAAACTGCCTGGGGTATAAGTTTTATAAAGGTCTTTTTGTCTTCCCTACTTTTCTCTGGCTTTGGAGCATTTTTGTTTTCACTCTTTGGCGCAATTTTCAGTCTTTTGGTTATGACATTTTCAAAAAAAACAAATCTCTTTTCTCTATTGGGCACAAGTGCCTTAGGGGGAGTTTTTCACAACACAGGTCAGCTTTTGGCGGCATTTATTGTACTAAAAACAAGTGCAGTAGCCTACTACTTTGCACCATTGTTGCTTTCGGGCATAATTACCGGCGTTTTAATAGGAACAACCTGCAATCTTATGATAAAGCATATAAAATTTTAAAGCTTTTTTACATATTTTTAAGGGTTACAATTTCCACAAGGAAAATAACCCTCCCAAACAAGCTCTTCGTGCGATTTGTCGGAGGCTTGTTTGTTTTTTTCCTTCATGCTCTTTATGCTTTTGCAATGTGGATAATGGAATTTTTTTGTATTCGTATTAAGTATATATTTACTTTGTGTATTTTCTTGTTCTTTGTTGCTGTCCTCTGAAAGAATACTTTCATGGAAGGTACTTTTGTTTTCGTTGTTCTCATCAAAATAGCTCTCACCATTTGAATAATCTATAACTATCCCCGGCTGGACATTGTAGCAAAAAACATAAAAGCATATTCCCTCTCCATTATCCTCAACGGAATATCCCTCCAATAAAACTCCTGAGGCAAGAAGATTGTCTCCCTCAAACACAGGAGTTGCACGATACATTACATGATTGTTGGTTTCCTTTACATAGTCTGCAACCATATTTTCAAAAGGCAGCATACCTTCGACATTCATATAGCGTGTACCTGTAATAAGATTTTCTTCATTTGCGTTTTCCCCTGTCAGCTGAAATCCTATAAGATGACATCTGTTATACAAATACTTTCCATCAACGTTGTCATATTTTATGCTATGCCAGCCGGTAGGTTTTACCGAGCCTATAGCACCCCTTTCTTCAGTGGGCATTATATCTTTTCCTATTGATGCTATACACACGCCACATCTTCCAAAATTGTCTTTTTTGCTATAGCTTTCAAAGGAAACATTTGTAATTTCTTCCTCATCAAAGCATGGAATATTGTTATTTACTGCCACATATGGCTTTTGTGAATATTTAGGCAGGTCAGAAAGAGAAAATTTGTAAGTTTTTTCTTCTTTTATTTTAATATCCGAATCAGTTTGTGAATTTTTTTTGTATGATTTTTCAGGCTTTTGTGTATATATCTTATTTATACTTGTACTTTCAGGCTTTTTAATCTCATCAACTATCTTACTATTTTCTACGCATGCAAAAAGCATACTTGTAAGCAACAATACAAGAAAAAAGAGCTTTTTATTTTTCATTTTTTATACTCCTCATATCATTTTTTATTTTGTATATATATTCAAGGTTATTTTCTCATGAGAAAAACCCTTAAAGTCAGTACTTTCTTCTAAAGAAAAACCATTTTTTTCAAAATCAAATCCAAGATAAAGATCAGCAGGATAATTCCTATTCCAAAAAAATGCATATATTTTATTCACTTTTTCTATTGGAACAGAAGAAACTTCTGCAAAGCAAAAATCATTTTCTTGTGCCTTTTTAAAAAAATTCTCATCTACAACAATATTATCATATTCTCCCTCAAATTGAGAAAAGGAATATTGGTTCATATAAAGTTTTGAGCCATTACATAAGGCAGCTATTTTTTCTCTTAAAATTCTGTCCTTACTTTGTCTTCTGTTATTAAATGCCATGCCAAGGTTATCATCTAAGCATACTATTATTTTCATAATTCACCGCCTGTAAAGCTTTTTTAAATCTACTCTCAATTAAAATTATACGGAGCGTAATTTTTTTTAAATTACACTCCGCATTTTTCATCCATCAGTTATTTTTAGAATATGGGAATAACTGCTCCCTCATATGTATTATTTATATATTCACGGATTTGGTCACTAAGAAGTGCATTTTTCAACGCTGTAATCTTTTCTAAGTTTTCATTGCCCTCTTTAACAACCAAAATATTAGCATAGGTCTGAGCCGCAACTGATGCTGCATCCTCAGTTGCTATTGCCTCTGAAACCTTTAAGCCAGCGTCAATTGCATAGTTTCCGTTGATAACTGCCACATTTACCTCATCAAGAACTGTAGAAAGGAGAGCCGCTTCCATTTCAACTATTTCAAGATTTAAAGGATTTTCGACAATGTCATTCTTTGTTGCGGTAAGTCCAGCATCCTCAACAAGCTTTATAAGACCATTTGCTTCAAGCAATAAAAGTGCTCTTGCTTCATTTGTTGCGTCGTTGGGAACTGCAACCTTTGCGCCCTCGGGAAGGTCAAGTGTGTCACTTACTCCCTTGTAAATGCCAAAAGGCTCATAATGTACCTTTGCAACTGAAACAAGATGGGTTCCGTTAGATGCATTAAATTCATCAAGATATGGAGTATGCTGGAAATAGTTTGCGTCAACATCTCCGCTCTCTGTTGCATTGTTTGGCACAATATAATCGCTCATAACCTTGATTTCCAAAGTGTATCCCTGCTCTTCAAGAACTGCCTTACACTGTTCAAGAATTTCTGCATGAGGTGCAGGTGTTGCTGCTACCACGATTTTTTTGTCGTCATTTTTTGATGCGCAGCCTGCGAAAAGTGATACCGCTGTAATAGCTGCGACTGAAAGTGCTATGATTTTTTTCATATTTTTTTCTCCTTTTTTTATTTATTATATACTCACTTGTTTCTTATTCTCTTGTCGCAGAATTTTGCAATATAATTTAGCGACTCCTGCAAAACCTGAACAATGATTATAAGAAGAAGTGATGATATATACATTTTCATTTCCTGGGAACGATACAGTCCATAATTTACTGCATATTCGCCAAGGCCTCCGCCCGATATGTAGCTTGCCATGGGCGTATATCCAAGTATGGTTGTTATTGCAATAGCTCCACCTATTATAAGTGATGGCTTTGCTTCAGGAATAATTACCTTTGTTATAATCTGAAAATTATCAGATCCCATAGCTTGCGCTGCTTCAATAACTCCCGAATCCACTTCCCGAAATGAGGATTCAATCATTCTTGCAACAAATGGTGCCGCTGCAACCACGAGATGGAAAATAAAAGCGTTGTCGCCGATTTTACTTCCCACAAGAGCCTTTGCAACAGGCTGGGTTATGATAAGTAAAATCACAAATGGAATGGAACGTATGATATTTACCACAAAGCCTACCGCTGTGTTTACATATCTATTCGGAAAAATACTTCCGTTTGAAGTGCCATAGAGCAAAACTCCAAGGGGAATACCTATCATATATGAAAGCAAAGTACTCACCACTGTAATTTTAATTGTCAGCCATATTGCTCCAAGAAATTCAGTGCTTGTTATAATACTCATAATTTCACTCATTATTCCTCAACCTCCTCATAGACAATTTTTCTCTCATCAAGATACTTTTTAATTCGATTAACTGAAACTTCATCGTCAGGAAGCTGGAGTATCATTTGTCCAAAAGCCTTGCCGCCAATATTTTTAGTGTCTGCTCCCAAAATATTTACCGCTGTATGACATTCTGTGGTAAGATTTGAAATTACAGGCTCAAATGCAGACTGACCATCAAATACAATTCTGATAATATTTTTAGAGTCTATTTCGCTGACTGTAGTATTTTTAGGAAGAATAAGCTCCTTTGCAATAGCTGATTTTGGTGCAAGAAATACCTCTTTGACATTCCCGACCTCTACAACTCTTCCATCGTCCAAAACTGCCACCTTATTGCATATCTGCTCAACAACCTTCATTTCATGGGTGATTACAATAATGGTTACTCCCATATTTTTATTTATTTCCTGCAATAGAGAAAGAATTGAGCGGGTTGTGTTCGGGTCAAGGGCACTTGTTGCCTCATCGCACAACAACACCTCAGGGTCAGTTGCAAGCGCTCTTGCTATTGCAACTCTTTGCTTCTGTCCTCCCGAAAGCTGTGCAGGATAGGAATTCATTCTATCTGAAAGTCCAACTATTTCAAGCAATTCTTTTGCTTTTTTTAAAGCATCTTTTTTGGCAACCCCTGCAATTTCAAGAGGATAGCAAACATTTTTCAATGCAGTTCTCTGGGAAAGCAAATTAAAATTCTGAAAAATCATTGAAATCTTTTTTCTTGTTTTTAAAAGTTCTTTTTTAGAAAGACTCACCAAGTCTATGCCTTTAAAAACAACCTTTCCCGATGTTGGCTCCTCAAGCAGGTTAATACATCTTACAAGGGTGGATTTTCCTGCACCTGAAAGACCTATTATTCCAAAAATATCACCTTTCTCTACATGAAGCGAAACATTTTGAACAGCTTCCACATTCCCTGAAGCAGTTTCAAATACTTTGCTCACATTACAAAGCTCTATCATTTGTAGAACTCTCCTCTCAAAATCTAAATTTAAAAAACTGTCTTATTTTTTATTTATATAAAGTTATAAATCCGAAACTATATGGAACAATGTCGGTGTCCAACTTTATCTTATTCTTGCAAAGTACACCCTCGCAATTATAAAATTCGGCTTTTTTA
The DNA here is from genome assembly GCA_045606465.1 of Clostridia bacterium. Classification (GTDB taxonomy): domain Bacteria; phylum Bacillota; class Clostridia; order UBA1381; family UBA1381; genus CAKSQL01. Next base: position 6,773 of record JAZURZ010000068.1, read on the forward strand.
TACTCTTCATCCAGAACTATTTTAAGTGTAAAAAGAGTATCAGCAAACAAGTTCCACAACCCGACTGTCATAGAATTTTCATCCTTTTTGCAAAGAATATAAAGCTCTGGATGCTTGTAGCATATTGCAGGCAGCGGACGATTTTGTAAATTACAAATTCCATCTGCTATCTGACGCTGTCTATAATAATTTCTGAATATTCCAGGTGTCCATTCAAGAGTTACATAAACTGTCCTTGCTGCAAACGAATATATTAAAAACCTCTGTTTTTTGGCATTTTCGTAACAGTAGCAAGCATGGAATTTGTTTTTATTATCTTGTAAAAGAGAGACTCCTACAAGACCTCCCTTTTCCTCACCCATAAATTTCTATATTAGTAGCATACCATATTTCGTCACAATTTGCAAACTTTTTGCAAAACAAAAAATTATTCTTCTTTCGTATCATCATCTATTTCAACGAGTCCGTCGGGGGTTTCGACCATATCATGACGATTTAGCAAAAACTTTCTTACTCCAAATAATATTGCTATAGCCACAACTGTAATAAGATTTTCCCATGAGCCAGCATGCCCTACAATAAGCTGACGTGCCAGAGCAAATGCAATTACCTCAATAACTGTTTCTGGAGTATGTTTACAAAGCATTTTTATAAGCTCTGCTCCAATTGCAAGTATAATTGCATCATCTAAAACTGCCATGAGAGAATTTGCGCCTTCAAAATATACTGACAATTTCAGCATATCAACCAACACACGAAATGCAAAAATTAAAATTGCAATTCCAACAATTACTGATACAAGAAGTTCAAACAAATAACTTGCCTCAAACATTTTATCCTGAAGCTTTTTTCTCATAAACATTTCTCCTTGCTATTTAAAAAATTTTTAAATTTATAATTTAATTAATTTTATAAAAAATCTTTATTTGAGTTTCTCTTTAAAAAGGAAGTTTTTTCCCTTCTTTTTTCCATTCAAGAAATTCCGCAGTTGCACAGAAAAGAACATCGCCTGAAGAATTAATTGCAGTTTCTAAAGAATCCTGAACAACACCAATTATAAATCCAACAGCTACAACCTGCATTGCTATATCCTGACCTACTCCCAAAAGCGAGCATGCCATTGGAATAAGCAACAAGGAACCACCTGCAACTCCCGATGCACCACATGCACCTAAGGTTGCAACAAAGCTTAACAATATTGCAAGTACAATGTTAACATTTATCCCTTGAGAAAATGCTGCTGCAAGAGACATGACAGTGATTGTTATGGCTGCACCGTCCATATTAATTGTAGCACCCAATGGTATTGACACACTGTAATACTCTTTATCAAGTCCTAATTTTTCGCAAAGGGTCATATTGACAGGGATATTAGCTGCCGAGCTTCTTGTAAAGAAAGCTGTTACACCCGATTCTTTAAAGCATTTAAAAACAAGAGGATAGGGATTTTTCTTAAGAGAAATGCCTACAATAAGGGGGTCAACAATTAAAGCAACTGCTATCATGCAACCAACAAGCACAAGCAAAAGCTGACCATAGCTTGTGAAAATTTCAATGCCATATTCGCTTATTGACGCATAAACAAGACCCATAATACCAAAAGGTGCAAGTTGAATAACCCATGCTACAGTTTTGGAAACTGCATTTGAAATGTCTGCTAAAACCGCTTTTGTTTTTTCGCCTGCACCAATTCTTAAAGCAAGTCCAAATATAATTGCCCATGTTAATATTCCTACATAATTGGCACTTAAAATTGACTGGACAGGATTCATAACCATATTAGAAATAAGTGTTTTGAAAACCTCTCCAAGACCTGTAGGAGCCGATTGTTCTGCCGCAGCTGCAAGGGGAATTGTAACTTTAAACATATAGCTTCCTACAACTGCAACTACTGCTGCCAAAAATGTACTGAGCATATAGAAAAAGACAACCTTTTTAAATCTTTTACCTATACCCTCGCCTGCGCTTGAGAGTGATGCTATTACAAGAGTAAATACCAAAACAGGTGCTATTGCCTTAAGTGCACCTACAAATATATCACCAAAAATTGTGATAAATTCTGCCTGTGGCACCCATAATCCAAGACAGATACCAATAACAAGTCCTATTGCAATACGCAAAATAAGCGGGGATTTTGTATAATATGTAAATATTTTTTTCATATTGTACCTCCATAAATTTTAATATTTTTTATATTATAAAACGAGCAAGACATTAAAATCCTTTTTACTCATTATAAAACAACTGCTTAAAACGCAACCTTCATAAACAAAGCCACGCAACAAAGAATTATAGCACAAGGAACATAAAGAAATCTGCCTGCATAATACCACAAATTTCCATGTGACTTTTTCACACTCTTATTAATCTCATCCAGCAAATCCTTTTTCTTCATAACCCAGAACCACGAGATAGCTCCCAAAGTAGCACCAATAGGAATTATATATATTGATACAATATCCATCCATGGTCCCCATTTGAAAATAGGTTCCATATTCAAGCCAAAGCCAAGACAAATTACACCAAGTATTACAAGAACAGATATGCGTCCAAGTTTAGAAAATCGTACTTGAAGGGACTCTCCCACCGCTTCAAACATATTCTGCAATGAACTTATTCCTGCAAAAATCATCGCAACATAAAGAAATATTGCAAAAATCTGTCCAAATGGAATATCCTGAAGTATGCGTGGCAAGGTTACAAAAAGAAGTGATGGCCCTGCACCCACGTCTAAGCCATATGCAAAACACGCTGGAATAATAACCAATGCGGCAACAAGTGCGGCAATAGTGTCAAATATAGCTGTACGGGTTGCAACTCCGACAACATTTTCCTCATCACTAAGATATGCGCCATAAACAATCATACCACTACCTGTAACCGAAAGTGAAAAGAATGCTTGTCCCATCGCCCATATCCATACCATCGGATTTTTTAATGCTGACCAATCAGGGGTAAACATAAATTTGTACCCTTCGGCAGCTCCTGGAAGAAATGCCACCCGAACTGCCAGAATAACAAATACACAAAAGAATATTGGCATCATAATCTTATTTGACTTTTCAATGCTCTTTGCACCAAGAATCAATGTGAGAAGTGTAATTACCACAACAATAATATGAAATGGAACTACAGAATATGATGTGGTAGAAAAGCCCTCAAACCATTTGCTTGTATCAACCGTCATCAACTCCCCAGTTATCGAACCCCAGAAAGCCTTAAGTACGTAAGAAATAATAACAGCATATCCTATAGCTATACACATAGAGCCTATAAGCGGAAGCCATCCTAATATGCCGCCTGCCTTTCCGGAAATTTCTCCTCTTGTTGCCCATGCATTTTTGTAAGAACCCAATGTTCCGGTCTTGGAGCGTCTTCCTATTGCATATTCGGCTGATAATCCTACCACACTGAAAAGTGCAACAAATATTAAATATGCCACAAGGAATGCTCCTCCGCCATTTGCGCCCATTTTAGCAGGAAATCCCCATACATTCGCCATTCCCACCGCAGATCCTACCGCTGAGAGAACAAATCCCCAACGATTTGAAAATTTCAATTGTTTCTTTTGATTCATAACCCTTCTCCCTTTTAATATTTATTATAGATTTGCATTAATTAATGAACAAAATTTCTGTAGAGAACAAATTTTTCCGTTCCGCTAAATAGCAAAAATGCATTTCCTGCAATTTTATCATTTAACTCTTAGGTTTTATTGCGACACATAAGGTTTAGATACAACAAATTATTAAGTAAAGTTCGCATCAAGTTAGGACTATAAATTTTATTCAACTTGAACAAAACCTTCAGTCCATCCACCGACATTTAGTTCGTACTCATCAACATAAAAACAATCCACATCATAATCCTTAAATCCAGGAAGTAATTTATATTGAGTAACTGCTTTCTCTGCTTTTTCTCTACTTTCATATATACCTATTGTTTTAACTTCTGTGTGTTCACAAAATTCACCATAATCATATGCGTGTTCTAATAAATAAACCTTCATTGATAACATTACCTCCAAGTTTAACCGGCTTCTCCTTGAGGAGAGGCTCCGCCACAGGCGGTGG
>JAZURZ010000069.1:0-3422 GCA_045606465.1 Clostridia bacterium
TTTTTGTACAAAAAGAGAGTTTTTAAAAAATAGACGATAAATATTGTTTTTTATTCCCAAATGTGATAAAATAGCAAATAGATTTTAAAAGGTATAATATTTTTGCCGACAAAAATGGGAAGTGAAAAATCAAAATGCAAAAAATCAATTCACTTACAAAACAATTAGCTATTATCGGAGACCCTGTAGAGCACAGTTTTTCTCCCAAAATGCACAATTTTTTATCCCAAAAATATAATAATAACTATGTCTATACTGCTTTAAGAGTAGAGAGTGAAAATTTAGAAAATGCCACAAATGCATTAAGAGCCATGAATTTTGCAGGAGTAAATGTGACTGCACCTCACAAATTTGCAGTTATTCCCTATCTTGATTGGCTTTCTTCTGATGCAGAAATGTTTTCATCAGTAAACACAATTGTAAACGAAAATGGAAAATTAAAGGGCTATAACACCGATGCAGAAGGCTTTTATAACTCACTTCTTTACGAGGGTATAAAGGTAAAAGACCAAAATATTCTCTTTATTGGTGCAGGAGGAGCCACCCAGCCTGTAGCTCTTTTTCTTGCTTCAAAGGGAGCAAAGAGCATTACAATAAAAAATCGCACTCAGGCAAATGCCGACCGCATTGCTTCTTATGTCTATGAGAAAATCGGCTACAAGGTGCACACCACTCCTTTGCTTTGCAAATATGATATTGTTATTAATACAACTACTGTGGGAATGTTCCCCAATGTGGACTTGTGTCCTTTAGAGGATTTTTCCATTATAGACGAAAACTCGGTGGCAGTTGATATGATTTATAATCCCGACATGACGCTTTTTTTAAAAAAAGCTAAAATGCGTGGTGCAAAAACCTTAAACGGTCTTGGAATGTTAATTTCTCAGGGGCTTTTGTCTTATGAGCTTTTTACTAAAACAACACTCCCCCAAGAGGCTTTTGAGCTTGTAAAAAAAGAGGTGTTTGGAAAGTGAAAAATATAGTTCTTACAGGCTTTATGGCAAGCGGCAAAACATTTGTGGGAGAAATGCTTGCAAAAAAGACCGGGCGCTTGTTTATAGATACCGACCTTCTTATAGAAAAAAGAGCAAAAAAAAGCATAAATGATATATTTAAAGATCATGGCGAGGAATATTTTCGTGATTTAGAAAGCAGTATAGCTTTTGAATGTGCTTGTCTTTCTGACGCTATAATTTCTTGCGGCGGAGGAATTGTTTTAAGAGAAGAAAATATAACACACCTTAGAAAAAATGGTGTAATATTCAATTTAAATCCCACAAAAGAGGTTATAGAAAAAAGGCTTTTGAGCGCTTCTGCAACACGTCCTCTCTTAAATAAAGATGACCTTTCAGGGGCATTAGAGCGTTTTTTCAAAAGAAAGCCATACTATGACAACTGCGACTACAAAATAGAGGTCACTTCTGACAAATCCGTTGAACTTATTGCCGAGGAAATACTTTTTTTATACAAGGAGGAATGATATATGGGCGCAATTTTCGGAGCAGCTGGAAATGGTGATTTGTTTTATGCGCAAGGTTATAAGTCTTCAGAGCAAATGCCCCCATGGCTTTATGATTTTGGTCTTGACGCTTATGAATACCAATGCGGAAAGGGTATTCTTATTAAAGAACCTACTGCAAGCAAAATAAAAAATGCGGCAGAAGGCAAAATTAAAATGAGTCTTCATTCGCCATATTATATTAATCTTGCAACTCCTGACGAGGAAAAGCGTGAAAAGAGCATCGGATATATCATGCAAAGCGCCGAGGCCGCCACATGGCTTGGCGCAGACAGAATTGTAGTTCACAGCGGGGCTTTGGGAAAGCTTACCCGCAAAGAGGCTACGGAATATGCAAAAATAACCTTAAAAAAAGCACAAGCTTCTCTTGATGAAGCAGGTTTTTATAATATACGCCTTTGCATTGAAACAATGGGAAAAATTAATCAGCTTGGGAGCTTGGATGAAGTTATGGAGCTTTGTCGCCTTGACGACAGATTTCTTCCCACGATTGACTTTGGGCATCTTAACGCAAGAACCCTTGGCTCCATTAAAAGCATTGACGATTATGCTTATATATTGAACGAAATAGAAAATGCCCTTGGCTTTGAAAGGTTATCTGAATTTCATGCGCATTTTAGCAAAATAGAATATACTAAAGGGGGAGAGAAAAAACATCTCACCTTTGAAGATACTGTCTTTGGTCCCGATTTTGAGCCTTTGGCAGAGTTGATTGCAAAAAGAAAATTGTCACCTCATATAATATGCGAGTCAGCCGGAACTCAACCCGAGGATGCCCTTTTAATGAAAAAAATGTATCTTTCACATTTATAATAAAAATCAGGCAATAAAAAAAACTCATACTTTACAATTACCTATTATAAAAAACAAAAAAGGAGAAATTAAGATGGAAGAACTTATTAAAAAAGCAGGGATACTCATTGAAGCGCTTCCCTACATCCAAAAATTTTCAAATAAAACTGTTGTTGTGAAATATGGCGGAAATGCCATGATAAATGACGAGCTTAAAAATTCTGTCATGGAGGACATCACCCTTTTGAAATTTATCGGCTTAAACCCCATTGTTGTGCATGGCGGCGGCCCTGACATTTCGGAGGCTTTGAAAAACAACAATATAAAAAGCGAATTTATAAATGGTCTTCGTGTTACCGACGCTGACACCATGCAGGTTGCTCAGATGGTGCTTATGGGTAAAACCAACAAAGAAATTGTGTCATTGTTAAACTGCAAGGGCGGCAAGGCTGTAGGCTTTTGCGGAATTGATGGCAGTGTTATAACCTGCCGAAAGCAATACACCGAGGTTGATGGAAAAAAGGTGGATTTGGGTTTTGTGGGTGACATTGTAGAGGTTAATCCTCATTTGATAAAATACATTTCAGAGGATGCTTACATACCTGTCATTGCCCCCATAGGCACAGACGAAAATGGTCAGAGCTACAACATAAATGCAGACACAGTTGCGGCGGCAATTGCGTCAGCAGTTTCGGCAGAAAAGCTTATTCTTCTTACCGATGTTGAAGGGGTGAAGGATGCATCTTCAAATGTTATATATGAAACCGACAAGGAAGAAATTTATTCCATGATTGACAATGGCATCATAAATGGCGGCATGATACCCAAGGTTTTAGGCTGTCTTTCCGCTCTTGATGCAGGTGTCAAGGGAGTTCATATAATTGACGGACGAGTTCCCCATTGCCTGCTTCTTGAAATATTCACCAAGACAGGAATTGGTACCCTTATAAAGGGAAGAAACTATTAATAAAAAGCAAAACAAACTGCTTGCTAATAAAAATCTTGTAATCAGAGCTTTGGAGCGAAAAACTTTTGTTATTTAGCTTTAGGGGATGTTAAAAAAGTCCAGAACTCAGAAAAGGTGACAAAAACAAGGTTTTGAATTAAGTAT
>JAZURZ010000070.1:0-3908 GCA_045606465.1 Clostridia bacterium
AAAATTTCAAATAGCTAATTGTGAAACCAATGTTTTACTTAAGGGAAAATTAAAAATAGGAGATTTTAAAATCATGCCAAGGCTTACAAAAGAAGAAGAAATAAAAAGAATAAAAAATTTGTGGCAAATTGAAGAGGAAAAAATAAAAAAAGGCTATTCTCTGGTTGCAGGTGTAGATGAGGCGGGAAGAGGACCTTTAGCCGGTCCCGTTGTTGCTGCTGCTGTGATATTGCCCGAAGGCGGGATTATAGAGGGAATAAACGATTCAAAAAAACTTTCTCCCCAAAAAAGAGAGAAGCTTTACGATATAATTTACCAAAAGGCGCTTTGCGTGTCTTCTGCAATGGTAGATGAGAAAAAAATTGATGAAATAAATATTTTAAATGCAACATATCTTGCTATGCGCATGGCAGTAGAGGGTTTGGAGAAAAAACCTGATTATGTGCTCGTAGATGGAAATGGTGACCCTAAGCTTGACATTTTAACTGAAACTGTGGTTAAAGGAGATTCTAAAAGCATAAGCATTGCTGCGGCGTCTATAATTGCAAAGGTGGAGCGTGACCGATACATAACAAAAATGGCAGAAAAATATCCCGAATATGGTTTTTGCCAGCACAAAGGCTATGGAACAAAGCAGCATACCGATGCAATTTTAAAATATGGACCATCGCCTATTCACAGGAAAACTTTTTTGAAAAAATTGTTAGGGGAGAAGGATTTTTAAAAATGAAAACAACAAAGCAAATAGGAGCGGCAGGGGAAGAGGCTGCTTGCGAATATTTAGAGGACAAGGGTTATGAAATTTTAAAAAGAAATTATAAAACGCCTGTTGGTGAAATAGACATAATTGCAATTTCTCCCGATGATGTGTGTGCTTTTGTTGAGGTAAAAACAAGAAGAAGTATAGAGTTTGGGCTTGCCTGCGAGGCAGTCGACCGAAAAAAAAGAGAAAAGATTATAAAGGTTGCAAAAAGCTACTACTACAAAGGCGATATGCGCTTTGATATAATCGAGGTCTATTACGAGGACAAAGAAGGCTTTTATCCAACAAAAATAAATCATATAGAAAATGCATTTGAAGCATTTTGACGGGAAGTGGTAAAATGAACATATTTGACGCACATTGCGACACTTTATACGAGCTTACCTTTGGTGGAGAAAGCTTAAAGAAAAATAATCTGCATATTGATTTGGAAAGAATGTGCCAATATAAATCCTATACGCAATTTTTTGCCGCATGGCTTGAAAATGGAGAAAATGCATTAAAAAAGTTCAATATGATGGTAAAAAAATTTGATGAGGAGATTGAAAAAAATACAGAGAAAATAAAAAAATGTCTTTCCTATGCAGATATACTTGATGCAAAAAAGCAAAATAAATGTGCCGCATTTTTAACCCTTGAGGGCGGATACATAATACAAACTGTGGAGGATGTTGACTTTTTGTATAACTGCGGTGTCAGATGCATTACCCTTACATGGAATGGGGAAAATAAGTTAGCAGGTGGAGTTGACTCTAAAAAAGGTCTGACAGAGTTTGGAAAAGAATGCATAAAAAGAATGGAAAGCCTTGGGATAATAGTTGATGTTTCGCACCTTAATGAAAAATCATTTTGGGATGTCATGGGTATGGCAAAAAAGCCTGTCATTGCAAGTCATTCAAACTCTAAAGCATTATGCTCTCACAAAAGAAATCTTACCGATGAGCAGTTTGTTGCAATATGCAAAAACGGCGGTTGCGTGGGAATAAATTTTTATGACGAATTTTTGACTGATAATAAAAACACAACCTCCTATGATTTAATAGAGCACATAAAGCATTTTATTAATTTGGGCGGAGAAAATCACATCGGAATAGGCAGTGATTTTGATGGAGTAAAAAGCTTGTGCGGCGGAATTTCGGGTGTTCAGGACACAAAAAGGATAGTGCAGGAGTTGGAAAATTTAAATATTACTGACAGGATTATTGATAAAATAACACATAAAAATTTTCAAAGAATTGTTTCATATTTATGACATTATAAAGATTACTTGATTTTTATAAAAAGAAATGATATAATTTAAGTATAAACACTATTTGTTTGAAATTCAGAATTTTAAAAAAAAGTATATCTTTATTTTTATGGAGAATAAAGCAGAAAGGAAGGCTTTTTATGGATTTTAATAATACAAGAAAAATTAATATTGGACTTGACCGTGAAAAAGAGGTGCACGAAATCATATCGGGAGTTTATGAAGCACTTAAAATAAAAGGATATGACCCCATAAGCCAGATTGTAGGCTATCTCATTTCGGGAGACCCGACATACATTACAAGCTACAATGGCGCAAGAAGTATGATTGTTCGTGTTGAACGTGACGAGCTTATAGAAGAATTGGTAAAAAACTATATAAAAACAATGTAATTTACTTTTTATAAAATAAGAGGCGGTGACATAATTATGATTGATGTTCATTCTCATATTCTTCCTATGATTGACGATGGTTCTACGTCTATAAAGGAAAGTATTGATATGCTTTTGGAAAGTAAAAAAAATGGTGTCAAGACGGTTATTGCTACTCCACATTGTTATGTAAGATGCGAGGAAGATATTGTTGAGTTTTTGAAAAAAAGAGAGGAAAGCTACAATATTCTTATGGATGCAATTTCATCGCAGGAAGAGTCTTTGCCCGATATAAAGCTTGGCTGCGAGGTGCATATGGAATGTGATATATCAAAGTTTGACTTAATTAAAAAACTTGCAATTGATGAAAGCGACTACATATTAATAGAAATGCCATATGGAATATGGAATAACGAGTTATTTGATATTCTTTATGAAATAACACTAAAAAATTTAAAGCCTGTAATAGCTCATATAGACCGATACTTTGAGCATAAGGATTTTTTCGGGGCATTCTTTGAGTTGGATTTAGCATATCAGATTAATGCTAGCTCTGTTATAGATTTAAAAATGAATAGTGAAATAAACTATCTTTTTGAAAATGCCATGGTCCAGCTTATAGGAAGTGATATGCATAATACCAAAACACGACCTACAAGAATTTTGCAGGCAATGGAACGCATAAAAAAGATTTATGGTGATGAATGTGCAGATTATTTGTGCAATAATTCAAGAAAGCTTTTAAAAAATGAAAAAATAGAAATATATGATTTTAAAAAGAAAAACATACTCAAGCGTATATTTTAATTTAAAAATAAAGACCTCTTAAAACGATTGGTTTTAAGAGGTCTTTTAAGTTTTGGAATTTATAAATTATCGTTTGTTCATTTGACTTGCATATTTTAATCTGTTACGACGCTTTTTTCTGCGTTGCTTGCGTCTGTGATTAGAGCGCAAAATAAGATATAAAAGAATAAGTGCGGGAATGATAAAGAAGGGGCTTGTTAATATATTTGTGAAAAAATGTATTATAGCAAGAATTTTATCATGTGCCACATCGTTGTTTGCAATCAAATTAACAGTTCCTAAATTTTCGCCTTTATATGTGTAGGTTACGCTGCCTAAAACTTCGCCCTTTGAAATAGGTGCTTTAATTTTTTCATTAAGTGTCACCTCGGGGATAATATCTGCAGGATTTGTTGTTTTGATCATAAGCTTTTCTATATTTTCCGCAGGAGAAAGAGCAACCCTTGTGCCATTCTTTGCTTCATAAACTGAGGAATCTGAAACCACTGTATCAATTGATGCAATTTTATAAAGCCTGTAGTTTTCAAAGGCGTATTCGTAAAGCTTAGTGGTATCAGCAAAGGAATATAAAGTCCCCTCATCTGAAGATGGAGAATTTAAAATTACGCTTATAAGCTCCATACCATCTTTAGCTGCCGCCCCCACAAGGCAGCTACCTGCCTCATCGGTAAAGCCTGTTTTCACACCAACTGCATATTTAAAGTCGGAGGCCAAGCGG
>JAZURZ010000071.1:0-6599 GCA_045606465.1 Clostridia bacterium
AAATCTTGTCGATTTCCCGGCCAGCGCAGATATCGTCGATCACATGACGGTAAGCGCCGGTGACGATGGCGGCATAGTAAGCGGACTTGGCTCTGCCTTCAATTTTAATGCCGTCAATGCCGGCGTCCATCAGCTCTTTCAGATAAGAATCCAAATCAACAATATCTTCACCTTCACGTTCGCCATTTGACCTGTTTCCGAACTTATGTATCAAAGAACAAATCAACCATTCTTCTCCCTTGTTCAGCGTTTCTAATAGGTCATCCTGGCTTTTTGCCCTATGTAAATCTGTGCCATTATGCTGAAAGTTCATGGCTATCTGTTCATGTAACTCTGTTCTATCTGTAATTATCAACACCCTGGGATTTTCGAAATTATTCTTGATATACTGCGCCAACCAAAACATTGTCAAACTCTTACCTGACCCTTGACTATGCCAAATAACACCGCTGGCTTTCTCTCTCAATCTAGGCATTGCTGCGTTCAAAGCGTGCAATTGGTGTGGGCGCATCACCTTTTTGATGCCGGCATCGGTTGTTATACCATATCTAAACATTGTCATAAACGTTTGTTTATCAAAAAACATCTGCAACGCTTCTGTATCCGTCAATTTGACACCTGTTTCATTTGTGTCTTTTTTCCACGGGCACCAATACTTTTGTGGTGTGCATATTGTAGCATACATAAGTTGTGCAAACTCTTCACGTGTGATATATGATTTTGGATTTAAGTTTCCAAGGTCATCACCATGCAAATATCCTCTTTCTACAAGTGGAAGTATGTTATCTACTGCCCAATCAGAAACGTCAGCACCGTCATTGAACTTATTAAGTGCATCGGCATTTCCGCCCGAAAGAACAAGCACTCTTGCAAAAATGGCAAATGTCTGCTCTCTTGTGATAGGCTCATCGGGATCCATTTGTGTTGAGCTTACACCGCTCAAAACCCCCATGTTAACTGCCTTTGCGATACTATCATAGTACCATGCACTTTCACTTACATCTGAAAATGCTGAAATGTCAGCCTTAATCTCAGCACCAAATGCACGAGTGATAATTGCTGCCATTTCCGCTCTGGTAAGCAATTCTTTTGGACCAATCTGATTGTTTCCATAGCCATAAAGCAAGCCATTTTCAACAGCTGCCTCCATTGCAGGCTTAGACCAGCCCGTCGGAAAATCTACAAAATTTTCCGCAGGGTTTGCAAGCACTGCAGGCATCATGGTAAATAGCATAATTGCCGCAACAAGAAAACTTGCAAGCCTTTTTGTCTTTGCTTTCATTTCTTTTCTCATTTTCTTTTCTTCTCCTTATAATTTATTTCAAATTCCATCATATACTCGTCTAATCCATGTATCGGTTAATGAAATACGCTTTTTTTGCTCTTTTCTTTTGAAGATAGCTTTCTTTAAGCTCACTTGTGATGGTGTCTTCTTTACCATTTTTTTTAAGTTCTGCCGCTATTTCATCAATCACTCCATACACATAGCTGTCACATTCTTTTTCCCACGCTGAAACCTTAGGAAGATATTTTGGAAGCATTCTCTTTTTTAAAGCTCCCTGCTCTGGCAAAAGAATATGATTAGCTCTTACCTCTCCTTGAAATTCCGCTGTTGCCTGGGCCTCTATATCGTCAAGTTTATTAAGATAATTATTTTCCAGTATGTACAATTTAGCTACCAGTTCCGAAACAATCTGCTCCGATGTTTTAGGTGCCTCGGTTGCAGGTGTTGACGAAGATGGTTTTTGTGTTGTCTGATTTTTTGGCGGTGGCTCTTCCACTTGGGGAGATTTAATGTTTTCTGCATCCTGCCCCGTCATTTTTGCTATAACCTCTTCTTCGGTCATTGTGCCGTCATTTAATGCTTTGATCTCTTCTGGTGTCATTTCACGAACCGTTATATTTTCATTTTCATCAAGAATTTTTTGCAACTCGTCTTTATGTTGTTGAAGATTTCCCTCCACGGTTTCCTGAGAATACAAAATTGCATCTATCATCGCATTTATAGTGTTCCAATTTTTATATACAAACAAACCTATTATTAAAAAAATGACTAATATAATGCCAAGACAAATTTTCGTTTTTTTCTTCATAAACACCTCCATAAGTTGCAAATTCTAAACTCACATATATATTATACACTCTTACATATTAAATGTCAAGTGTTTTTGTCATCATTTATATGTATATTTATTATAAAATTTTACATAGTAAACGACTACAAAATCAACCTTTCACAATTAAAAAGACTCAAAAAAGAAACAAAAAGTTCCATTGGTTTTGCGATTTGCTGAAAATTCCAAAAAAAAAGAGGATGTAAAAAAATTTTTACACCCTTTTTTGGCTGATTTTTTAATTTATAATTTTCGGCTTTTATCTGGAAATATGCCTTTGGATGATCGCATACAGGGCAGATTTCAGGAGCTTTTTTGCCAATTACTATATGTCCGCAGTTTGAGCACTGCCAAATCATATCATTATCTCTTGAGAAGACTATTTCATCCTCTATGTTTTTAAGCAATTTTCTGTATCTTTCCTCGTGCTCTTTTTCAATTTTGGCTACCTTGTCAAAAAGAATTGCAATTTTTTCAAAGCCTTCCTCCCTTGCATCCTCTGCCATTTTTGCATACATGTCGGTCCATTCGTAGTTTTCTCCCTCGGCTGCGTCTAAAAGATTTGTCATAGTGTCGGGCATTCCGTCATGAAGAAGCTTAAACCAAATTTTTGCATGCTCCTTTTCGTTATTTGCAGTCTCTTCAAAAAGCTGGGCAATCTGAACATAGCCCTCTTTTTTAGCCTTTGATGCATAATATGTATATTTATTTCTTGCCTGGCTTTCTCCTGCAAAGGCTGTCATTAAATTTTGTTCTGTTTTTGTTCCCTTTAAGTTCATTTTTTATCCTCCTTAACAATTTAAATTCTTTTTTCATTTTAACACATTTATTTTATATATGTCAATGCATTTTTTTTAAATTTTCCTTTTAAAATCGACATTTTTATCATTTTTTCTTAAATATATTTTCTGCAATTTTTATCCATCTGTCAATGCTCACCTTACCATCATACGCCGAAACCCCATGTACGCTTGCAAGATAGTCGGTGTATTCTTCAAGAGGATACACAACAAATTCCTTTAAGTTTCTATCATAGTGAGTTATGGTAAGCTCTAAGGAATAGTCAGATATTCTTACTCCTTCAGAATCGACAAAAAGGCTTACCCTTGCAATTCCTCCGAGAAGATTTTCGGCTCTTTGTTGTCGTGAAACAAAGTTTCCCAAGGAATAGTAAACAAGCATTTTGTTGCCATTATCTGAATTTACCCATTCCACTGGCTCAAGAACATGGGGATGTGCACCTATAACAAGGTCTGCTCCCCACTCGCACATTTTTCTTGCAAGGCTTTTTTGTTCTTCATTGGGTTTTGTGGAATATTCAGTTCCCCAATGAGGAAAAACTATTGTAAAGTCAGCATTTTCCTCTGCAAAAATCACGTCCTTTTTTATTTTTTCTTCGTCTATATAATTTACTAAATACTCCATTCCCTTGGGAGGAAACATTCCATTTGTGTCATATGTATAGTTTAAAAGCGCAAGTCTTGCACCCTTTAATTCTACAATTTTTACCTCCTGCTGTTGTTCAGGGCTTTCGTTTAGTCCGAGCATAACCATATTGGGATAATTTTTCCAGAAATCAATTGTGTTTTTTGCACCATTCACCCCCTTATCAAGGGCATGATTTGATGCGTGCAAAACCACGTCAAAGCCTTGTTCTGCAAGGCATTTTCCCATATCGGTCGGCGAATTGAAAAGTGGGTAGCCCGAAAAACCCAGCTCGTCCCCTCCGAAGATGGTTTCCTGACCTATAATTGCAAGGTCCGCTCCCCTTATATCCTCAGAAAGCTCGGAAAAAATATGTGAAAAATCATAGCTTCCGTCCTCTTTTTTACCACTGTTTACCACATACATATGCAAAAGGTTGTCGCCCGCTGCCCAAAGGGTTATCTCCTCTGTTTTTTCCTCTTGTTTGTTTTTAGACATGGTTTTTTCTGTCGGCTTTGCACACCCCGACAAAAGAAAGCTTAAAACCAAAGAAATGGTTAAAAATTTACAAAACACACTACCTTCCTCCTCATCTTTATTATGTTTGACTTTTTCCCAAAAGAAAGACCGCTCCCAAAATCAAAACAATCCCGCAGATTGAAAAAAGGTCAGCATGCTCCTTAAAAATAAATATGCTAATTAATGTTGCCGCCATTGGCTCCACAACGCTCAAAACCGCCGCAGTACCTACAGGGAGCTCCTTTAATGCAATAGTATATAAAAAATATGGTAACACACAGGTTACAATTCCTATGCTTGCACAAAGAGGCAAAACTTTCGAAAAATTTTGTGACACGAGTTTTAGCATATCAGACGAATTTGAAAAAATAACCGCTGTAATTGCCATAAAAATAAAGCAATAAAGACTTGCCGAAAATGGATTGCATTTTTTTCGCATCTGAATTTTAGTAAATATGTTATAGCCGCTGTATGCAAGTCCCGAACAAAGACCTATAAAAATGCCATATGCATCAAATTTCATGCCACCCCCAAGTCCCGACACCAAAACACAGCCTGCAAGCATAAAAAACACCGATATAGCTTTTTTAAATGTAAATCTTTCCCCCAAAAAAAGGACCGAGTATATCATCACAATTACAGGGGCGGTGTACATAAGTATCACTGCGACCGAGACCGAGGTTCTTTGCATACAAGCAAAATAGCAGGCACTTGTTAAAAATATGCACAAGCCGCTAAGAGCATACAAAATAAGCTCTTTTGCGTTTGTCAAAAAAGCCTTTCTGTTAAAAAAAATTGCATACAAAACAAATGCAATTGCCGCCACTCCCCCACGCATTGCAGTCATTTGCAGGGTTGAAAAGCCATAAGGCGAAAGGGCACGGACAAAAACGCCTGATGTGCCCCATAAAATACCAGTTAAAATTATGTATAAAAAAGCTCTTTTTTTCATTTTTTCCCATTCCCTGAAATTATTTTATCACATTGTTAAAAAAAGCATAAATCCCGTCAAAACAATTACAAAACCAAAATTATATGCCGAAAATAAAGCTATGTAGGATGCACACTTTCGGGGATTATGCTTTAAATATTCCCTGAAAGTTATAAGACTTGCCAGGGATGCAATAAGGGTTCCTGCGCCTCCAATATTTACTCCCAAAAGCAAATCACGATAGTTCTCGGTAAATTGCGATAATAAAACCGCAGTAGGAACATTACTTATTATCTGACAGGAAAGCACGCTGAAAATTAATGTACTTTTTTCAAGCAAGGCTCCAAAAAAATTTTTTACCTCATCAATTCTTGCCATATTACCCGCAAAAACAAAGAAGAAAACAAAGGTTAAAAGCAAGGGATAATCCACCGATTTTATAGCCTTTTTGTCAAGAATTAAGAGCACAAAAAATATAACTAAAAGCCCTATTTTATAAGATATTCCTCTGAAAACTATTGTTATCGAGAGTAAAAATAAAACAAGATAAATAGTTGTCCTTAATGGATTTAAATTTATTTTTTCGTCACTGATTTTTAAAGGCTCAGGTTTTATAAAAAGGCAGCAAATGGTTATTAAAATAACTGAAAGAATAAAGGGCGGTGCCATTATTTTAATAAATTCTGCGGTCGGAATTTCAAATTTTGTATATAAATACAAATTCTGCGGATTCCCGAAAGGAGTTATCATTCCACCCAGATTTGCCGCAATATTCTGCATTATAAATGTAAATGCCATATATTTTTCTTTATTGGTTGTGGAAAGCACAAAATATCCCAATGGCAAAAAGGTGAGAAGCGCCATATCATTGGCAATAAGCATAGAGCCTATAAAGGTTATATATACAAGTGCAAGTATGCTCATTCTTGCATTTTTGCAACCCTTCACAATTTTTCGTGCAAGCACATAAAAAAAGTTGATATTTTTAAGTGCACACACCACCGCCAAAACACAAAAAAGGCAGGTAAGGGTTTTAAAATCAAAATAGCCTATGTACTCCCTTCCTACAGGAACAATTATGCTTGTTATAAGAGCTGCAAAAAAGGCAATTACCATTACTATATTCTTTTTAATAAATTCCGTCAATTTTTATCCGTCCCCTTTGTTTCTTTTGTAAAATCAGCAAAAATTCATATGCCATTGTTTTGGCGATATGCTCGTTTACGCTCGTGCGATATATTTAGCGATATAAAGTTTAGATACCAACAATTAAATGAATAATTAATAACGAATAATGAATAATTGTGGTTGAAAATCGCTCTGCGATTTTCTTTTAATTCAAATGCGTAGCATTTGTTGAATTTTTCACTATTCATTGATTTCATCTTTTTAATGAAATCATTATATGCTCATGTGATATTAGAGACAAAATTTTTTAAAGGCTTCCCCTCGAGGGGAAGCTGTCACGAAGTGACTGATGAGGTGTTTATTTCATTCAGTATATCTTCGCAAACATTTTCAAATTTCTTATTGATATCTAAATTCGAATATCTCAATACTTTAATTCCTAAATTGTTTAGAAATGTATCTCTTTTTGCGTCATTTTCTAT
>JAZURZ010000072.1:0-9372 GCA_045606465.1 Clostridia bacterium
CATGATATTGGAAAAAACATTGTAAAAATGATGTTAGAAAATTATGGATACAATGTTGTGGATTTAGGAAAAGATGTAGCTCCCCAAACAATTGTTGAGGCAGTTGTCAAGCACAAGGCTTTGTTGGTTGGTTTAAGTGCCTTAATGACTACTACAGTAGTTAGCATTCGTGACACTGTAGAAGCTTTAAAAAATGCACACCTCTCCTGCAAAGTAATGGCTGGCGGTGCGGTGTTGACTTCTGAATATGCCGCATCAGCAGGTGCAGACTATTACGCAAAAGACGCACAGCATGCAGTCAGAATTGCAAACGAAGTATTTGGATATTAAAGATATAAAAATATTCCCTGATTGATAATCAATCAGGGAATATTTTTATTTGTTTTTCAACATTCAAAGGTTTTGAATTTTTTTTCTCCAGATATGCGTCATGTTATATAAATCGTACATGTCCGCTCTGTTATCTAACAATTTTGCTGCTTGTACACCAGCCATATGAATTGGATCCATTTCACATGGGAACGGAGGATCACAATCATAATCAAGAAATCCCGCAAGCATAGGTCTGTTAACAAAAAAATATGATTTAGGATTAGTAGAATAATGCCAAAAAAGTTGTGGAGAATCCTTTTTAAATACCTCAGACAGATATATCCCAATATCTTTCAAAAAATACTCTGTGGCAACAGAAAGTTGTCGTGTCCCTACAAAATCATTACCAAAAGCTGCATATGCTTTTCGTAATTCCTTTAGTCTTTCTCTTGGTATCTTTTCAACCCTGGCAGTAGTTAAGAAAAATTTCCACAAACCAATTAATGATTCATATGAAAAATCTAATGTTACACTATTGCCGCAAAAATAATTTAGATATTCTATCCGAGATGGAATGCTATTTAAAAACCAATGAAAATGTTCTTCTGTCTCGCAAGCTGTCATTGAATAATAATCATATCCCTGTGGTGAAATACTAAAATTGTATAAAAAATCTCTCTTAAATCTTATATATCTCTCTAAACTCAATGAAAAATCACCTTAAACCCTTCCGCAAAAAGAGCATCAAGTAAAGGCTGCGAAGGGCCTCCTATGTCAGTTGCTGCACTTGTATAAAAATGCCATTCTACAACTTCAATAGCAGTGTTCTTCAACAAATATGCATCTTTTGCAATCTCATTTTTTATAAATTCACTTAGTGCTGCATACCCATATTTTGCTTCAGCTATAGTTTTAGTTGCTGCATTATAAGAATCTACTATTCGATTTCCGAACGTCGTAGCAAACGTTTGTTTAACACCATTCATGCTTATTCGCAAAGCCTCTTCAGCCTCTTGCCAAGTTTTATATATAGCAGGCCCTAAGGTGCCCGTCGAACCAACCGTAGCTGTGGTCCCTAATGCAGCAGCTACTTCTCCTATTCCCCAGCCTACCAGGCCACCAACAAGTGCACCAGCCACCGCACCTGTCAATACCCATTCGCCATCAACATAACCAAGTTTCGATTCCGAATACTGCGCTGCCGTTATGCCGCCTATTGTACCACCAATAAATGCACAAATGAGTATTGATGCCAGAATTATTCCTTCCCCAGTATAATCTACATACAAGACAGGATTTTGTGTTCCGTAAATATACCAGTTGTATCCATCCTCGGCGGGGTCTTGTTGGGTAAAGCGTCCTGTCGTGGGGTCGTAATATCTTGTTCTTAGGTAGTAAAGCCCTGTTGTTTCATCATAGGTCTGTCCAAAGTAGGTGAATGGGTTATGAATAGTTTCTTCTTTTTCCAAGAAGTTCCCCCACACATCGTAGTCATAGCTATTTACTACCTCTCCCGATGTGTTGGTTATCTGCACAACGTCCCCATGCCCGTTATACAGATAATAGTACTTATCCCCCGTCAGGTTGTCTATCTTAGCAAGCACCCTGTCAGGACCCCACACATATTGGTTTATGGGATACATCACTATCGAGGTAGTTTCGTCCTCGTTTTCCATAGCAACAAGTCTTTCCTCGGTGGTAAGTCTTCCCCACAAATCATATATGTAATAGGTGGGCATATCAGAAAATGTAGTATTCAAACATCAATCATGATCTTCTCCTATGTTCAGACAATATAGTCAAGACAGCTCCTTGTAGCTGTAAATGGTCTTACAAAATTATCTGCTACATAAACATGGTCGGGGTGAGTTGCATAGTTTTTAAGTGCCTCTTCGCTTTCAAAGGAAGAGTCAAGCATAAGGTCTGCATTTGAACTTTCTATTCCTTTGATATTTACTTTTATATCTATAAGCCCAGGAATTTTCCCTGAAAGCGCCTCAAGTTCTTTTTTTATATTTTCTTTTATTTTTTCCTTTTCTGCATCTGAAAATTCACTTTTTAATGTCCACAAAATTACATGCTTAACCATAATAAAAATCTTACCTTTCTTTTCTATATTCAAATATATTATACTATTATATTTTAAAAAATTCAATAGCCTAAAAAACAATCTGTGACAAAATAATTTGATTTTACCACAGACTTTTTTAATATCATTTAACCTCTTAGGCTTTAGTGAGACGTCAAAACAAGAATCTTTTGCTTGTTCGGGATGATGGAATACCATCTTTATATGTTACATACTCCTGTCTGTTAAGAGTAATCCATGGCAACTCTATTCCTTTTGCCTTTTTTATTTCAATGCCAGACACTTCTAACTCTGTAATTTTTCTCTCTCCGTGCTTTCTTAAGAGAATCTGACCACTTGTATGCATATTATGTCCACAACGCAATGTGAGAACTTTTTCACTTTCTCTGTTGGGTCGCTTGTTTGTCATTACCCTTCTTGCACTATTTTCACACTAGATATACATATTTTCTTCCCTCGTTTAATCCCTATATCATGTTAAAATAAGATTTTATTTTTGACGAGTTTATTATGTCACAATACATTTTATTTGTTAAGTGATTTTTAAAAAATACCTCTGTTTTTTTATATGTTTTATCAGAGCTCTATAACCACATCTGCAAGACTTCTTTTGGGAACAAAAAAATTCTCATTTTCATCCATGTAATATTTTATTTGGTCATTGCTTTCAAAGACTTTCCCCTCACAAGCAGGATAACCAAGTGCAATTACACACATTATTTCAAAATTTTCCTCTGCATTTATTATCTTTTTTGCCTCGTTTTTGTCAAATGACGCAACAATGCAGCTTCCAAGTCCAAGCTCGGTTGCATTTAAAACCACGCTCATCATTACAATTCCGCAGTCGCACCACGCTGTTTCTGTCTTTCTTATTTTAGTATCATTTAATATTGCAATAAAGGCTGTAGGTGCATCATCTTCAGTCGGATTCCACTCATGGATATAGCCTGCAAATTTTGCACATGGGAACATTTTTTTTGCATTTTTGCCAGTCAGAATTGCATATTTAAAGGACTGAATATTTGCAGTCTGAGGAGCAAGCCTTGCATTGTCAACAATTTCTGTCAGCTTTTCATATTCAACATCAATTTGATTGAATTTTCTTATTGAACGTCTTTTTTTTAAAGCCTCATTTACATTCATAATATCATTCTCCCTTTATTTTATTAAAAGCTAAAAGGCTATGGTAAAATTTTTTTTGAGTTTATATATACTCCTTTTACCATAACCTTTTTTTATACTTTTTATCTCTTTATAGAATGTGTGCCCGCATCAAGATTTTTAACCGCTCCATCAATCACAAGCTCTATTGGCAAATCAGACGAAATTGTTATTTCCTCCTTGTTCCAATAAACGCTTACCCCTCTGTGCTCTGCCTTGACCCAATCAATACCTTTAATAAAGTTTGGTTTTATAACTACTTTTTCACCTTTGTTTTCATAATGTATTCCTGCAAGATGACGATAAAACCACATATCCACCTCGCTGAACATATGGTGATTGCATGACTCGGTTATATCAGCTTCCCAGCGTTCGCAAATGGTTGTCATTCCGGCATTTATCCAATGTGCATAGCTTGGCATTTCAGGATTTGTTGCCATTTTATATGCAACATCTGCATATCCATAATTTGAAAGTGCATCAAAGACATACTTTGTTCCGAAAATTCCGCAACTCATGTGATATCCGTCTTTTTCTATAACTTCTGCAAGATGCTTTGCCGCAACAGGCTTTTCCTCTTCTGTGTATAAATTCTGATATATTCCGCACGCAATTCCTGTAATGCTGTCATTTAAGAAAATATCATCCTTCATAAATTTTTCTCTTATCGACATTCTTATCTCTTCTGCTCTTTTTTCAAGTTTGCTACCATCCTTGCCTATAGCCTTTGCACATTCTGCCATTATAACATAATCAATATAGAAATATGCGTTATTAATCAAATCATCGGAACAAGGCTCTACACCTTTTGGCACACACCAGTCACCAAGTCCTAAATGAAGAATATTATCCTCTGCCATTTCCTCCATGAAAGACATAAGCTTTAACATATTATCCCAGAATTTTTCAATTAATGAGGTGTCGCCTGTATATTCATATACAAGATATGGAGCATAAATAAGCATACTGTCATATGAAGGACCCGAACCCCAGTTATATCCCCAACCGCCTCCTGGTGCAATCGCACAAATCTGACCATTTGGGCGTTGAGTATCACAAATATCAACAAGCCATTTTTTGTAAATACTTACTGCATCGTAATTTGTGAGGGTTTGATCAATAGACAAAAGAGCATCTCCTGTCCAGCCATTTTGTTCTCTTGTAGGGCAATCGGTTATGATACCATGTGCGTTTGAAAGTATCGCCATGCAACAAGCAGAGTGTATTTTATTTAACATTTCATCGCTGCATGAGAAGCTTCCGATTTGCTTAAGGTCGGTGTGTAAAAATTCTCCCGACATTTCTATAATCTCTGCTTTGGTATTAACCTCTAAGTATCTGAAACCAAAATATGCAAATCTTGGCGACCATACCTCTTCTCCTTCACCCTTTAGTATATACTTCTCAGTATGGGTTGCACTACCAATAATAGTATTTAAGCGTTCGGGATCTATTGTGCCATCATCTTTTAAAACCTCAGCATAACTGATAACTACCTCATCTCCGGGATTACCCTTTACCTTGATTTTTACCCAGCCGCTTATGTTCTGACCTATGTCATACACATTTTCCCCTATTTTCTTCGCAGGATAGCTTTTTGTAATTCTTATGGGGTCAATGTCCATTTCCTGCAAAATTCCGCCGGGGCTGCGGCAAACAAAAGCATTCTGCCATGCGCTATCATCAAAACCAGGCTCGCTCCAGCCATCCTGCTCAAGTCTTGCATCATAAATTTCGCCGCGCTTTGTTTCATTATACAAAATGGGGCTGTCTGACCCTTTCCATGAGCTGTCGGTTTTTACGTCCTCGTTTGTACCATCAGCATATTCTATCTCAAGACGAACAATAAGCTTAGGATGATGCATCCATGCAGGCTTATATTTGTCCCATCTATGAAATGTAACAAAATACCAACCATTACCTAAAATTGCTCCGATTGCATTTTTGCCCTCTTTAAGCAAATTGGTAACGTCATATTTATTATAATATACACGCTTGTCATATGCACTTATTGGAGTAAGAAGAACATCTTTAGTAACCCTTTTTCCATTTATGTAATAGTCACCAAGACCAAGACCGCACACATAAAGTGTCGCTTTTTTAATTTTTTTTTTTACCTTGAATTCTTTTCTTAGCATTGGAGCCGCTTTTACCTCTTCAACTGTTGCAATGTTTTCCTTCGCTATCCATTTCGCGCCTTTAAACATTTTGTTTTTACACACCTTTCATAAATTTTTATATTATTTTTTTCTCTGCGCTAAATCAAAATCTCTACAGTTCCATCTTTTGTTACAATATGCTCTGTCACACCAAGTTTTTGCATCCACTTTCTTGTCTCCATTGTAGCCCATGGGCCACTGTCAATTCCTCCGCCGTCATCATTGTTCCAAAGCCATTCAGGAGTTGACCATAGGCATTTTTGAGGTCTTATGTACTCATAAAAATCTTCCTCAACCCCATTTTGTCCATGATGGGCAATCTGGGTATAATCTGCCCAAAGGCTTTGAGCACTGCAAGTCTGCATTACATCTTTTCCGCCATCTGCGCCTAAATCCCCCAGAACTAACACTTTTGTTTTAGGTGAATCTATGCGGCAAACGCATGAACTATTATTATTAAAATCCGAGGTGATTTTTTCATTAAATACCCTTAAAATATTTACCTTTATATCATCAAACTCAAAAACATCGCCTCTTTTTATTTGGCAAAAAGAATCAGAAAAACGTGATGACATTAAATTTTCAAACTCTTGCCATAATGAGGCATTATTTTCAAGCTCATAGTAATTCCCATATTTTTTTAGTAACTCTATTGATGGGAAATTATATAAAATGTTGTCAATTTTAATTTCGGAATTGTTTTTGCATATCTCCAAAAATGCGCCTATATGGTCGCTGTGAGGGTGAGTGAAAAACCATGCGTCAACATGGGAATTTGCCTTTTTTCGTAAAAGTTCAGCAAGCTGCTCGGAATCTGCTTTTACTCCCCCATCAATTACAATTGTTTTATGTTTAGTCTTTATGACAAATCCAAGCATTTGCCAATGAGTTGTGTTTCCCAAAAAATACATCTGTGCCATTCTATAAAACCTCCTATTTAAAACCCTATAAATATTTTAAATTCATTATTTACTTATGTCAAGTAGAAAAATAAAAATTTTTTCATCATTTTAAAAATTCCTGCATTATCAATCCACGCGCAACACTTTATTTAAAGATTTATCTGGCAAAATTCTATATAGAATCAGTGAACGATTTAGATGCCAAGCTTTTTTCGATATACAAACTTCGTTTGCTCGATATTTTTACTTTGTAAAATCGATATGTTTTCGCTTCGCTCAAACTCGATATTATATGAATTCTCGTCGCGTTAGCGACATATCGAGTGCAAAGCACATATCGAGAATTCGCCAGAATTCATATCGACGATTTCATCTTCGATGAAATCATTATATAATTAGGTGATAGAAAAGATGCACCTTGTTTTTAATGAATTGACAACTGAGTTGTCATGAATTGGCTAAAGCCGCGAATTCTCGCTTCGCTCCATGAATTGAATTACCTTTATAATGCACTTTTGTGCAATTCACGAGCCGTCAGGCTCAATTCATGAAATCGTAGATTTCAATTCATGCCGAAGGCAATTCATTGAGTTTGCTTTGCAAACTCATTATACCACACATATTTCTAAATATCAACCAAAACATACTATACTTTCCCAAAAAAATATGATATAATGCAAATAAAAATCATTCTATTTGAAAATAATAACAACAAAAAAACGGAGGAATTTTTATGTTCAGAGGAAAAATAGTTATAGTGGGAGCAGGTTTTGTAGGCTCTACAACGGCATATACAATCATGCTTGGAGGACTTTTTTCGGAAATTGTCATAATTGATATCAACAAAAACAAAGCCGAGGGTGACGCTTTGGATATTTCACATGGAGTATCCTTTGTTAAGCCTGTAAGGGTAATTGCAGGTAATTACGAAGAATGTCGTGATGCTGACATTGTTATAATCACTGCTGGTGCAAATCAGGCTCCGGGAGAAAGCAGATTAGACCTTTTGAAAAAAAATGTTTCCATTACAAAAAATATTGTTGAGAATATTATGAAATACGCTCCCGACGATATAATTTTGCTGACAGTTTCAAATCCTGTTGACATTCTTACCTATGTCACCTATAAAATTTCGGGTTTGCCTAAAAATCAGGTACTCGGCTCAGGCACAGTTTTGGACACATCTCGTCTTAAATTTATGATAAGCCAAAAAACCGGCATAGACGCAAGAAATTGCCACACTTATATAATAGGTGAGCATGGTGATAGTGAGGTCGCGGCATGGAGCATAACAAATATAGGCGGAATGTCCATGCATGATTTTTGCAGCTATACCGGGAAATGTAATATAGGCGACCTTGAAAATATGTACAATAAAGTGAAAAATTCAGCTTATGAGATAATAGAAAAAAAAGGTGCAACCTACTATGCTATAGCAGTAGCTGTTGCCAAAATTGTGGAATGTATTGCGGGTGATGAAAACTCCATTCTGACAGTTTCAAGTGTGTTTGACGGGCAGTATGGCATTCATGATGTGGCATTATCTGTCCCTACCAAAGTGGGCGGCGATGGAATAGAGAAAATTTTAGAGGTTCCATTTAGTGAAAATGAACTCAATGGGCTTTTAAATTCTGCCCAAACCCTCAAAACTCTTATAAAGGAAATAGATTTTTAAAGACAATGCGCTCTCTTACACCTTTGATTTCGGCACTCCGTTTGTTTTTTTTAGGAATAATTTTAGATATTTTTAAATGGCTTTTTAGCATGCATATTAATTTACGAATAAAACGCAAACTGACCCTTTCTGACCATATTAGCGTTTTTTTATCACTTAAAATAAATAAATTATTATTAAAATGGAAAAAAGAAGAGCTTTTTTTTAAAAACCTTTAAAAAAATCTTGCAATTACTCCTGATTTTTTATATAATATTAAGTGTAAATTTTGATTATTATTTTTTATATAGAATCTTAAAAGACAGGAGTTTTAATGTGAAAAAGAATATATTGTCAGTTTGCCTTGCATTGGCAACACTTTTTTCAGTTGCATCTGCGGCACCCTCACCTTCGCCTTCTGCAGTAAGCGATAAAAATGTAAATGTCATAAAAACTTCACCATCACCATCTTCTGAAAACAGTTTGACTTCCTTTCCCGAACCTCATAGCGAGGCAGCTATATTAATCGACAAAAAGACAGGGAATATTTTATATCAGAAAAACAAAGACAAAAAGCTCTATCCTGCAAGTACTACAAAAATAATGACAGCTATTCTTGCACTTGAGATGGGAAACCTTTCCGACCATGTAACCGCAACTCGTGAGGCTATTGAACCCATAACCTTAGAACATTCTCACATGGGCATCAAGGTTGGAGAAACCCTTACTCTTGAACAGCTTTTATATGGAATGTTAGTCTATTCTGCAAATGATGCGGCAAATGTAATTGCCGTACATATAGCAGGAAATCTTGTGGCATTTTCAGATATGATGAACCAAAAAGCATCGGAGCTTGGTCTTACAAATACCTTCTTCAAAAATGCACATGGTTTTCATGAAGACGGACATTACACATCTGCACAGGATTTGGCCACACTTACACGCCATGCAATGCAAAACGGAAAATTTTGTGAGATAGTAGCAACAGGACTTTACAGGATACCTGCAAACGACAAATATACTGAGGAAAGGGTTCTTTCTACAACCAATCATCTTATAAGCAGATACAGAAATACAAAATATATGTATAAATAT
>JAZURZ010000073.1:0-4687 GCA_045606465.1 Clostridia bacterium
TAAGAATGATTAGTTATAAACCATTTTATGATACTTTATTTAAAAAAGATTTAACAGAATACTATTTGATTTTCAAGCAAGGTTTTTCTGCCAACACTCTTCATCGCATGAAAAAAGGAGAGGCAATAAGCACTAAAACGCTTGATGCACTTTGTTATGTTCTCGATTGCGAAGTAAGTGATATAATTAAATTTGAAAAGGAATAGCACCTGATTATTTAAATAAATCAGGTGCTATTCTTTTGTATGAAGGTCAAGTCTGGTTCAAAATCGCTTGGTATCTAGCCTTTTGTTTCAAAACTGTTTTTTGCAAAAAGCCCTCAAACCATTGAAAAAAGCGAACAATTTAGATGCCATCTAAATCATTCGCTTTTTTTGGAGGCACCACCCAGATTTGAACTGGGGCGTAAAGGTGTTGCAGACCTCTGCCTTACCACTTGGCTATGGTGCCAGACAACAAAAGACGCAATTAAGCGTCTTTTGAATTAAATGGAGCGGAAGACGAGATTCGAACTCGCGACGTTCACCTTGGCAAGGTGACGCTCTACCACTGAGCCACTCCCGCAAATGGTGCCTTCGGGTGGAATCGAACCGCCGACACAGGGATTTTCAGTCCCTTGCTCTACCGACTGAGCTACAAAGGCGTTTTGTTTGTCAAAAAAAATGGCGACCCGGATGGGGCTCGAACCCACGACCTCTAGCGTGACAGGCTAGCGTTCTAACCAACTGAACTACCGGGCCATTTTTGGCAAACGTCGCACTTTGACAAATGGTGCCAAGATTTTGAAAAATATTGGTGGGAGTTACAGGGCTCGAACCTGTGACATCCTGCTTGTAAGGCAGACGCTCTCCCAGCTGAGCTAAACTCCCTCACCATTCTTTCGTGACGACATCAAATATTATAGCACAGGTTTTTTCTCTTGTCAATACTTTTTTTAAATTTTTTAAGAAAAAAATTGATATTGACGAATTTTTATAAAAATGGTATAATTTAAATGCAAAAAATCCAAGTTCTATATAGCAATAATATATGACTTATATCATTAAAATGTGAATTTTACTATATAAAAATGAAAGGAAATTTATTATGCAACTGCAATGGTATCCCGGACACATGGCAAAAACACGTCGCCTTATTGAAGAAAATTTAAAATTTATAGATGTAGTTGTTGAAATAACCGATGCAAGGGTTCCTTTTTCTTCCAGAAATCCTTGCTTTGATGACATTCTTAAAAAAAAGCCCCGTCTTGTAGTTTTAAACAAAAGTGACCTTGCAGATAAGGCTGTGACTCAAGAATGGTTGGATTGGTATAAACAAAACAAAACTGAAGTTATTCCTATAAGTTGTACCACGGGAGCAGGAATTTCAAACATTGAAAAATCCGCCCGCAACACAATTAAAGAAAAAATTGAAAGGGAAAAAGAAAAAGGAATTAATCGCCCAGTCAAAATAATGATGGTGGGAATTCCAAACGTAGGAAAATCCACCCTTATCAATCGCCTTGTAGGAAAAACAAGTGCAAAAACCGGCGACCGACCCGGAGTTACACGTGGCAAGCAATGGCTCAGAATAAAAAATGGACTTGAACTTTTAGACACTCCTGGAATTTTACCACCAAAATTTGAAGACCAGCATATTGCAAAAAATCTTGCATATACAGGCGCTATAAAAGACGAGATAATGAACATTGAGCTTTTATCCTACTCTCTTTTAGACTATTTGAAGGTACACTACCCTGCCGAACTTGCTGCAAGATACAAAATATCAGATTTTGAAGGCATAGAGGGCTACAAAATTTTAGAAATGATAGGAAGAAAAAGAGGCTGCATTATTTCAGGTGGAGAAATAGATTCCGAACGTGCTGCAAATTTAGTTATTGATGAATTTCGCTCATCTAAAATAGCTCCCATCTCCCTTGAGCGTCCATCTGACTTTTTGAATATTTAAAAAACTAAAAAAGCTATCTCAATAAACAAAATTTAATGTATAATAATTTGTTTTATACATTTAAATGTTTAAAGAGATAGCCTCTTTTTAAAATAAAAAGAAGCCATAAAACAAAGAGAATTATTCTAAAAAACAAAATAGCTAAGCTTGATTTTAAAAAATCATCGCAGTCATGGGAAATTTATTATTTGCTGACACCAAAATGTCAGAAGATAATGACAATCCACTTAACTATTCTTTTTAGAAAGCTCTATAGTTTTCGGCTTCTTTTTATTTGTCAAGATTTTCTTTGGGGAGATTCTTATTTGATCTGAAGGCGGATTTTATCGGCAACCATAGCTATAAATTCAGAATTGGTAGGCTTACCTTTTCCAGTATCTATAGTATAGCCGAAAATACTATTCATTACCTCGGGACGTCCTCTGCTCCACGCCACCTCAATAGAATGTCTGATTGCTCTTTCAACTCTTGATGAGGTTGTTTTATACTTCTTTGCAATTGTTGGATAGAGTTCTTTTGTGATATAGTTCAACATTTCCATATCATCAATTACCATCATAATTGCAGTTCGGATATACTGATATCCTTTAATGTGTGCAGGAACTCCAAGTTCATGAATACATTCTGTGACCAGTCCTTCAAGATCAACTTCTTTTAAAACGTTCTCTGCTTTTCTTTCAAGACGCACAGACACCAATTCATTTGCAGGATTTATAATGTTCAATGTCCCATGATTTAATGCCAAAGAGCGGAGTGTATCTGCAATTGCTTCCTCCGACTGAGGTTTAAGCACGAAATATTCTGCACCAAGTCTGGTTGCCGAATCTATAATACTTTCGTTGCTTGTCACTGACATTGCAATGTAGTAAGGAATTTTTTCAAGCTTAGTTGCTGAAAGCTTTTTCAAAACTGCCAAACCATCGCGTTTTGGCATAACAATGTCCATTAACACGATATCAGGCTTTGTTTCCAAAACCATTGCATATGCCTCTTCACCATCATATGCAACCCCCGCTACACTAAAATCCTGTTGTGATTTCAAATAATGTGACAAATTATTTGCAAATTCACAATTGTCATCTGCTATTAATACAGATATTTTGTCGTTCATAAGAAGTCCTCCCTTGTTTTAGAAAAATTTTTTGTAAGGGTAGTACCCGACAAATATGATACTATTAAATTGTAAAAGTACAAAGTAGCACATATAGAGTCTTTAGCTACTCTTACAAAAAGAATTATACCATATTTTGGAATAATTTGCAAGTGTTTTTTTAAAAAAAACTTATTTTTTGGCTTTTTATATTTTTATTTTGAAATATTTGCTGAAATTAATCATTTTTAACAGTTAAAACTACTTTTCCCACATTTTCGCCACCGAGGCAATCTATTGCAACATCAATCGAGTGTCCTTCTTCAAGCTGCTCTTTTAAAACCTCAGCTATATTCTGTTTTGTGGTATTGACAACAACATCTGCTCCCAAACGCTCTATTGATTTTGCTATCTCATCAGACAAAACTGTTGTAATAACCCTGATACCAAACAGCATCTTGCGCAAGTTATTCACAGCATAATCAGACTGATTTTTGCATAATAGAAAACAAAAATCAGGGCAGTTTCATTTGTAAACTTCCCTGATTTTTAAAAGTAATTATAGTTTTTTATTGTACTCTTACCTTTTTAATTGTTTCTAAAGTTTTTTGGGCACCATTTAGAATATAGTCATAATCTGCTCCAGTTGAAATCATGTTAATTCCCATATTGTGATAACGTGCCAAGGTTTCTTCGTCAGTTGCAAATGTCGCAACTCCGACAGTTTTTCCCTCTGCGCGAAAAGCGTCAATTGCATATTGTGCAAGAGCCATATTTTCCTCACAAAATACATTGCCCAATTTTCCTATAGATCCCGAAAGGTCGTGCATACCAAGTATGCAACCATCAACATAAGGCAGCTTTGCCATTTTTTTTGCATCCCTTGCGGCACTCTCGAGCTCAATCTGAACAAAGCGACACACTTTTTCTATGTGCCCATTTATGTAATAATCACTCTCATCATCAATTCCATAACGGACAGCGCCTCTTGGTCCACAGCCTCTTTTCCCTATTGGCGGATAAAGAGTGTTGTCAAGAAGCTTTTTTGCGTGCTCCGCATCTCTTACCA
Organism: Clostridia bacterium; assembly: GCA_045606465.1. Lineage (GTDB taxonomy): Bacteria > Bacillota > Clostridia > UBA1381 > UBA1381 > CAKSQL01. The sequence continues at coordinate 4,107 of JAZURZ010000073.1, forward strand.
TAGGAAAAATTATTCCGTCGGGTCCCATTTCAAGAACTCTTTTTGTGTTTGTAAGGTCGTCAACAGGGACTCTGACAAAAGCAGCTGTGTCCGATGCTTTTGTTGCAAGAATGTGATTGTATACCTGCTCACACGAAAGCATTGTATGCTCCATATCTATCCACACAAAATCATAATTAAGAAATGAAAATATCTCTGTTATAATCGGGTCAGACAAATTTGTATGTACTCCTGTAAGAGGAAGTGCCTTTTGCACCTTTTCTTTAATAGTCATTTTGATTGCTCCTTATAGCTCTCTGAAATTTTCTATTCTGTGGAAAGTCGAATAATTTGTATTGTGGAAAGTATCTGCTCCATTTAGCGCAGTTCTGCAAACATATATAATATCATTTCCTTTAATTTCAAAATCTACATACTGAACGCCTACCTTTTCGTCAGAGCGGTCACGAAAATCATGCAAATCACAAACAACCTTCCATTCCTTTAAATCATCCGAAGATACCAACGATAAAAGATTTCTTGCATAAGCTTTGTTTTCCCAATCGTAAATTCTTGTTATAACAGAGTAATATTTTTTCAAA
>JAZURZ010000074.1:0-3197 GCA_045606465.1 Clostridia bacterium
CCCTCGTGAGGAGCTTCCTCAACCCATTTTAAAAACTGATATAATGAACATTGAGGACTTAAAGCCAGATATGATTCTTTCAGGTACTGTCAGAAACGTAATTGACTTTGGCGCTTTTGTGGATATTGGCGTTCATCAGGACGGGCTTGTACACATTTCGCAAATTTGCGACAGATATATAAAGCACCCCTTAGAGGCATTGTCGGTAGGCGACATTGTAAAGGTCAAGGTTTTATCTGTCGACTTAGCAAGAAAGCGTATTGCTCTCACCATGAAAGACATATAAATTATGGGGCATAGAAAACTCAATTACTATGCCCTGCTGAAAGGACTGATGTTTTAATGATTAACACAATTTCTTTTCCCGCTTTGGGAATATCACTTGATATAAATCGTGTAGCTTTCACCATTCTGGGCAAGGAAATATATTGGTATGCTCTTATTATTCTCTCGGGGTTCCTTTTAGGACTTTTACTTGTGTATAATACTTGTGAAAAAAGAGGCGTAAAAAAAGACCATGTTTTTGATATAGCCTTTTGGGGGCTCATTTTCGGAGTTGTAGGTGCAAGGATATATTATGTAATTTTTGATTGGGAAAGCATCGGAGAAAATCTTTTAAACATATTCAAGGTATGGAATGGCGGACTTGCAATCTACGGAGGATTAATAGCTGCAATAATTACAGCTTTTGTTTATTCTAAGTTGAAAAAAATTAAAACTCTGAAAGTTTTTGATGTTTTTGTTCCGGGTTTACTTATAGGTCAGAGCATCGGCAGATGGGGAAACTTTGTAAATGCCGAGGTCTTTGGTAACATAACAACCCTGCCATGGGGAATGTCCATAAATGGCGGGCCTTTAGTTCATCCATTGTTTTTGTACGAGTCTCTCTGGAATATTTTAGGACTTATTATTGTTCTTCTTTTCAGAGATAAAAAGAAAAATGACGGACAAATTTTCTTTTTCTATACCCTTTGGTATGGAGCAGGTCGGCTTTTCTTAGAGGGAATGCGTCAGTCTCAGTATATACTTTGGCTTATTCCCAATGCGCTTGGCATATCACAATTGGTCGCACTTGTTGCAATTTTAATATCTATTGCTGCTTTGCTTCTTTTGTCGAAGAAAAAAAGAGAAACAATATAATAATTTGTTAAAACAATAAAGGCTATTGCTTTTAAAAGCAATAGCCTTTGATTTTCATTTTCCATTTATGTTAAAAAATTCCAGAGCATATTTTAAACATTCGTCCCAAAAATCCCATGTATGTGCACCCGGACCTTCACGATACTCATAGCAAAAATCATATTTTTCTACTTCTTTTTTAAAATTTATATTGTCCTGATACAAAAAATCCTCCGTGCCGCACATTTGCAAAAGCTTGGGCTTTATTTTAAACTCCTTTTTCAAAAGATGCATAAGATTTTCTTCACTATTGTCTATGTCTTTTTTCTCTCCTATAATCGCAAAAGCCTCCTTTGGAAGAACGTCAGCCGCTTTTAAATGTGATGCAATATCTAAAACTCCCGAAAAGCTTGCCGCTGCATAATATTTTTCCGGGTTTCTCAACGCAATTTTAAAGGCTCCATATCCACCCATTGAAAGTCCGGCAATGTAAGTATCCTCTCTTTTTTGACTCACTTTAAACATTGAGGCTATAATTTGGGGAAGCTCTTGCGTTATATAAGTATAATATGCACCTCCATATGCCATATCGGTATAAAAGCTTCTGCCTGCATCGGGCATAACTACCATTGTATCAGTGTTATGCCTTATATATCTTTCTAAAGAAGTGTATCTTTGCCACGAGGTACTATCCTCCGACAAGCCATGCAAAAGATATAAAACCCTCATTTGATTACATTTTATATTGTCGGGAATTATAAATCTTACCTCTGCTGATTTTTCCAGCACCGCCGATTTATGAATATATGTTATTAATGCCATTTAGGAAATTTCTCCTTATACTTTAATTTTTTTACATTGTTTGTTTTTGGAACAAACATTTTAATATTTTAGTCTGCAGAGCGTTTCTCTATTTTCAAAAGTATATTCCGCTGTTTGTAGCGGAAATGTTATTTCCTCCTCATAATACCACGGATTATCCCTATGCATAGGATTTAAAATCACATGAAATTCCTGAGCAGGCATATATCCTTGTGCAAGAAGAAATGCTTTTTTTCCTTCATCATTTTTGCACATATCTACAATCATCACTACATGTCCGGGGCTTCCACCCTTTAAAATGACATCTCCTACATCTGCTTTTGAAAGTTCAATCGTGTCTGCCTCATAAGCACGCATGGAATGGGTTCCTGCATAGCTAAACACTATTCTTAAGTATTTTACAAAGCCTTCATAAGAATTGTCATACTCCGCCTTTTTTTGCCAGCTTGTTGTGTTTCCATTCATGCTCACTCTGTAGCCATCTCTCCATTTAGAATATTCACATAAAAATCCGTCTGTGAAATGAAAGGCTATTTTTTCCGCCTTGCCCATGTTCCAATAATATTCTGCATATACCCGCATTATAGAATCTGCACATTGTTGCAAGTCTTCATTTTCTATAGGCAAAGCAAAAATTGCAGCATGAGAGTTTTGATTTATCTTTTTGCTACCATTGTAAAGAAGCAAAGGTTCTGAGTCTTCTTTCATTTGGTAATTTCTCAAAAACTGTGCAAGGCTTCCCTCTTCTTTCTCAATTCTTTCATACCCTTTGGGAGGAGCAATTCTTGTAGCTAAAGTTTCTCCCGACGGATTAATTATATTTTCTTCATGGATTTCTTTTTCTTCAATTTGATTTTTTGAAAAATTGTCATTCACTATAAATTTATTATAACAAACAGCCAATAAAATAATAACAAAAATTGCAAAAAATTTAATTACCTTTTTCATTTTTTCACCTTAAATTTAATTATTGTTGATTTTTATTTTATATAATTATACACGAAAACAAAACAAATATCAATAAGCCAATTTGGATTTAACTGTCTTTTGCATGGGAAAGAATGAAATTAAGGCAAGGGAAAATGAAATGTAATTTTTTTGTTGACAAATTTAAAATTTAAATATATAATAATCTTGCGAAACGATTTTAATAATTAAAATAAAGAGTTGTCTTTGTTTTTGTGGGCTTTTTATAGCCTTTTTTGTGCTTGACATAACCTTATGACTTTTGCTAAAAACGCAAATTCCAATAAGGT
>JAZURZ010000075.1:0-4105 GCA_045606465.1 Clostridia bacterium
GAAAAAGAAGAATTTTTTTCATTTTTTTCTATTAACTCCAATTTGTTAAAGGCATAGCGTATATCCTTAAAAATAACATCTAAGCTTTTGCCTGCCGCACGGGCGCGGGCTACAAGTACAATGTCATAACCTGTCTTAAGATGTGATTCAAAAAGGCGATAGCTTTCTCTCATAAGCCTTTTTGTTCTGTTTCTGACAACAGCCTTGCCTACAGATTTTCCGCAAGTAAGACCAAGACGGTTATAATTTACACGATTTTTTAACACATAAACAACCACATAGCCGCAGGCAATGCTTTTTCCGCGGTAATAAAGGCGTTTGAAATTTTTATTCAATTTTAAGGATTTTGTATTTTTCATAGTTCCGCCTTTTAAAAAATAAGCTTATAATCATGATAAAAAAGGCAAAAAGCATAAGGCATTTGCCTTTTACTTTCCGCCTTAGCTTTTACGCTGACAATTTCTTTCTGCCTTTTCTGCGTCTGTTTGATAAAATTTTTCTGCCTGAAGCAGTTCTCATTCTTTTTCTGAAACCATGCTCTTTCTTTCTCTGGCGTTTTTTTGGTTGATAAGTTCTTAACATGTTCAACACCTCCCGATATTTTACTGCTATTAGCTAACATGACGGCTATGTATGCCGAAAAATTAGACATCAGATTAATTATACGGAAAAAATAATCATTTGTCAATACTTTTTTTGATTTTTTAGAAACTTTTGCCCATTTTTAAAGGAAAAACGGGTGTTTTTTGATATAATTAATATCATATTTAAGATTTGGCTATGATTTTTCCCATTAAGACACCCATAACTGATGCCATCATAAGTCCTCTTGTCCAGCCGCTTGAATCGCCAAGACAATGAAGACCTGGAAGGTTTGTGTTAAATTCTGCATCCATTTTTATTCTATTGCTATAGAATTTAAGCTCGGGTGCATAAAGAAGAGTTTCGGTGGAGGCAAAGCCGGGAACAACATGGTCAACTGCCTGAATAAAGTTGATTATGTTTGTCATGGAGCGATAGGGAAGAGCGGCGGTTATGTCGCCTGCTACAGCGTCGGGAAGGGTGGGCTTTACATTTGATTGTAAAAGCTCCTTTGCCCAGGTGCGCTTTCCGTCTAAAATATCCCCATAGCGCTGCACTAAAATATGACCTGCTCCCAGCATATTTGAAAGCTCGCCTATTTTTTGTGCATAGGATATAGGCTGATTAAAGGGCTCGTTAAAATTGTGTGAGCAAAGAATTGCAAGGTTTGTGTTGTTGGATTTAAGCTCTTTGTAAGAATGTCCATTAACAACTGCTAAGTCGTTGTCATAATTTTCCTGACTTACAAAGCCGCCGGGGTTTTGACAAAAGGTTCTCACCTTGTTTTTAAATGGCTTGGGATAGCCTATGAGCTTTGATTCATAAAGCACACGATTGACGGTTTCCATAACCTCGTTTCTTACTTCAACTCTTACACCAATATCGACAGTTCCGGGCTGGTGTGCAATATTGTGCTTTGCACAAATTTTTTCAAGCCAGTCAGCTCCTCGCCTGCCTGCTGCAATTATAGTTTTCTCAGCACGTATCTCAAAGCTATTATTTGTTTTTATATCGGTGACAACAACGCCTTTGCAAGAGTCATTTTCAAGAATTATGTTGTTACATTCATGACCAAAATAAATTTCTACGCCATGTTCTATAAGATATTTTTCTATAGAATAATAAATTTGTTGTGCTTTTTCAGTACCCAAATGACGTATAGGACAATCTACAAGGCGGAGCCCTGCTTGTATGGCACGCTTTCTTATATTTTTCACTTCATCATTATTGCCAAGCCCCTCAATATGGGTGTCCGCTCCGAAATTTAAATAAATTTTATCGGTGTAATCTATAGTTTCTAAAGCTAAATTTTCGCCAATAAGATTAGGCAAATCTCCGCCTACTTCATAGCTTAAAGAAAGTTTTCCATCAGAAAAAGCACCCGCTCCGGAAAAACCGGTGGTGATATGACAATAAGGAGAGCAGTTTACGCAATGTCCTGTCTGAGATTTAGGGCAATGCCTTTTTTCTACAGAGCTTCCTTTTTCTATAATTGCAATAGATTTTTTAGTTTTGGAATAAACCAATTCCAAAGCTGTAAAAATTCCTGCAGGTCCTGCTCCTACAATTACAATATCTTTTTTCATATATTTATCCTTTCTTTTTTTTAAATCTCACATTTTAAATTCTATATTTTTTAGGAAAATGATTTTTCAACTCTCCATTACTTGCTTTCCCCCAGCCGATGGGGAAACCATCTGCCAAAACACATGTCCAGCCTGTGCAATTGCAAGGTATAATCTCGCCCCGAAGAAATTTTAAAAGAGAATTACTGTCAAGTTTTAAGCTCAAGGTATTTAAAAATGAGTCGGCACTGCTTGCAAGTGCAAGCGCATGAGATGGCTCAAAGCGTCCTTTTTTTACAATTCCCAAATAAAGCCCCGGGCGAATGACCTTTATTTTATCAAGATTTATATCTTCAGGTAAAAGATAAAGATGTTCGCCAAAAAGATGAAAAAATCCCTCGTGTTTTATAGAAAATGTATCCTTTTCAAAGCACGAAAAAAGCTCGGGAGGATTATTCTTTTTAAAGGTTTGTCTTGTCGGACTTGTTCCTTCCTTTTTTAAAAGCGCCATAAAATGCCCCTCGCCATCGGAAATGTGAGGAAAAACTCTTTTTGCCTCAGGCATATTTATTCCATCCGAAAGACAGGGTAAATTTATAGGAACTAATGACATGTCATGATATTTAGAAAGAATATAGCGTACATTTTCCTCGTTCTCAACAGGTGCGAAGGTGCAGGTTGAGTAGATAACAAAGCCACCCGGACGCAACATTTTTATTGCGCAATCTATAATATGTTGTTGCCTTAGAGCACATGATTTTGTGTGAGCAACACTCCATTCTTGTATAGCCTGAGGCTCCTTTCTGAACATTCCCTCGCCTGAACATGGGGCATCAACAATTATTTTATCAAAAAATTCGGGGAATTTTTCCGAGAGCCTTTGGGGCGTTTCGCAAGTCACAATGGCATTTTTAATGCCGCAGCGTTCAATGTTTTCAGAAAGAATTTCGGCACGCTTTGGAATTATTTCGTTTGCAACTAACAAACCTGTACCCGAAAGCTTTTCGGCGGCTTGAGTTGATTTTCCGCCGGGAGCAGCACACAAGTCAAGGACATAATCGCCTTTATTTATTGGAAGTGCAGAAACGGGAGCGGTTGCAGAAGCTTCTTGAAAATATACTAATCCTGCCATATGATAGGGATGCTTGCCATTTATAATGCTTTTATCAGAGTAATAGCCATTATCACACCAAGGGATTTTTTTGCAGTCACCTAATGTGTTTAAAACAAGCTCAGTAGCCTCTTTTTTTGTAATTCTCAATGCAGAATGTGAGGAGGGTTTTGTAAAAGCATTTTCAAATGCAGGATATTCTTCACCAAGCATATTTTTCATTCTGTCAATAAATTCTGTCGGAAAATTCATAATAGTTTTCACCTGTCTTTTTTTTATATAAATAACGAAATTTTCAATATATTATGACCATTACATAAGGGGAGAGAAAAGGCGAAAAAAACCTTCACACATAATGGTGCCCAAACTGCGTTTTTTGTAAGCTTCTATTGTAAGCTCGTTACATTTTTTCTGGTCATCAATGAAAATTTTGCGGCAATTTTTGCAGGTCTTTTCATCATACATAAAGGCATTTAACTCAAAATGAAGCTGAAAGCTTCTGGTATCTATATTTGTAGTTCCTATTGTAGAAATTTCATCATCAACCGCAATGCTTTTTGAATGTATAAAGCCGGGATATAAAAACACTCTTACCCCTGCATTTAAGAGTTCTCCCATGTATGAAAGGGTTGTGTAATATACATATAGTTTGTCTGGAGTTCCGGGAATTATAACTCTTACATCAACACCTGCTTCAGCTGCAGTTGTAACAGCACTTAAAAATGATTTATCAGGAACAAAGTAGGGGGTTTGAATATATACATAATTTTGAGCGTTATTAATCATTTTTATCATTCCACATTTTATTTCCTCTGCGTCTGAATCAGGACCGCTTGCTACAATCTGC
>JAZURZ010000076.1:0-5628 GCA_045606465.1 Clostridia bacterium
GGAACACAAATCACCTTTACAACAGTTTTTCCATCGATATAGGGTTTTACTGCATCAGCAGACATTACTGCTTTTTCAGTTCCCTCTTTGTCAAGGTCTGCTGACACCATCATTTTTTCTCTGATTTTACCATTTATCTGAATAACAATTTCGACCTCGTCATCAACAGTCTTTTCCTCGTCATACTCAGGCCATGGATGAAGTGACAAAAGTCCTCCTGTTCCATACTTTTCCCAAAGCTCCTCAGTTGCATGAGGTGCGACAGGATTAAGGAGTGTAATCAAAATGCGATATTCGCCCTTTGTTACGCTCTCTTTTTTATAAAACTCATTAACAAGGCTCATCATAGTTGCAATAGCAGTGTTGAATTTCATTTTTTCATAATCATCACTAACCTTTTTAATAGTCTTGTGAATACTCTTTTCAAGGTCAGCAGAAATACTCTCGTCATCGTTTAACATATCCTGCAAATTCCACACACGCTCAATGAATTTATAACAGCCCTTTAAGCCCTGTTGTGACCATGGCGTTGACTGGTCAAACGCACCTATAAACATTTCATAGGTTCTGAATGCATCAGCACCAAACTCATTTACAACATCATCAGGATTTACCACATTTCCTCTTGATTTTGACATTTTTTCATTGTTCTCACCCAAAATCATTCCATGAGAGGTTCTTCTCATGTATGGCTCTTTGGTGGGAACTACGCCTATATCATATAGGAACTTGTGCCAGAAGCGTGAATATAACAAGTGCAATGTGGTATGTTCCATGCCACCATTGTACCAATCCACAGGCGACCAGTATTTTAAAGCCTCCTCTGATGCCAAAGCCTCATTGTTGTCAGGGTCCATATATCTTAAGAAATACCAGCTTGAGCCTGCCCATTGCGGCATGGTGTCAGTTTCTCTTTTTGCGCTTCCGTGACAATGGGGACAAGTAGTTTCAATCCAGTCATAAGCCTTGGCAAGAGGTGATTCACCATTTTCGCCAGGCTCAAAGGTGTCAAGTTTAGGTAATTCCAGGGGAAGCTCACTTTCAGGGATTGCCACCCAGCCGCACTTTTCGCAATAAACCAAGGGAATGGGTTCGCCCCAATATCTTTGGCGTGAGAACACCCAGTCACGCAATTTAAAGTTCACTTTACGCTTTCCTATGCCCTTTTCTTCAAGCCAATTTATCATTGCAGGGATTGCATCCTTAACATTCATGCCATTTAAAAAGCCCGAATTTACCATAGTACCTTTATATACATCTGTGTATGCCTCTTCCTGCACATTCTCGCCGCCCGAAACCACTTCAATTATAGGGAGATTGAATTTCTTTGCAAACTCCCAGTCCCTCGAATCATGAGCGGGAACCGCCATAATCGCACCAGTTCCATAGGTCACAAGTACATAGTCAGAAATCCACACGGGCAGATTTTCGCCATTTACAGGGTTGATTGCATAAACACCTTTTAGCTGAACGCCAGTCTTTTCCTTTGCAAGCTCGGTTCTTTCAAACTCGGATTTTTTGCTTGCTTGAAGCATATAATCTCTTACCTCGTCAGCATTTGAAAACTCGCTCATCATTTTTTCAACCAATGGATGCTCAGGTGAAAGCACAACATAGGTTGCACCAAAAAGTGTGTCTGCACGGGTTGTATATACAACCATTTCATCGCCTGTGGTAAGCTTAAAGGTTACCTCCGCACCCTCAGAGCGGCCAATCCAGTTTTTCTGCTGGGTTTTTACCTTTTCAATGTAATTTACCTCGTCAAGGTCGTCTATAAGTCTTTGTGCGTATTCTGTAATTTTAAGCATCCACTGACTTTTTCTTCTCTGCACAACCTCACTGCCGCAGCGTTCGCACACGCCGCCTACAACCTCCTCATTAGAAAGTCCCACTTTACAGCCTGTGCACCAATTTATTGGCATTTCCTGCTTGTATGCAAGACCCTTTTCAAAAAGCTTCATAAAAATCCACTGAGTCCACTTATAGTATGCAGGGTCGGTTGTGTTTATTTCACGTTCCCAATCAAACGAAAATCCAAGCATTTTAAGCTGACGCTTAAAGTTCTTTATGTTCTCCTCGGTTACCTTTTTGGGATGAACCTTGTTTTTTATTGCATAATTTTCTGTAGGCAATCCAAAAGCGTCCCAACCGATTGGGTAAAGAACATTGTAGCCCTCCATGCGTCTTTTTCTCGAAACTATGTCAAGTGCGGTGTAACTTCTTGGATGTCCCACATGAAGTCCTGCTCCTGATGGATATGGAAATTCTATCATTGCAAAAAACTTCGGCTTGTCGCTGCCATTTTCAGCATGAAAGCAATTTTCCTTATCCCATATATCCTGCCACTTTTTTTCAATTTCCTTAAAATTATAACTTTCCACCGTTTTTTCTTCCTTTCTATTTGAGTTCTAACTCAATTCTTTGGGCATCATCCCAAAGCTTTTCAAGTGCATAAAATTCACGTGTTTCACGTGCCATAACATGCACTATTATATCGCCAAAATCCACAAGCACCCAGCTTCCTCCATGATAGCCCTCCTTGTGGGACGGATTTACTGAAATTTCCTCCATTTTTTCAACAACCTCATCAACGCAGGCTCTTACTTGCGTTGTGGAATTGCAGGTACAGATTATAAAATAATCTGCCAGCGAGGTAAGCTTTGTAATGTCTAAAACATCAATGTTTTCTGCCTTTTTATCATACAAGGCTTGCGCAATTTTTTTAACACGTTCCATGTCTTTTTATCCTTTCTTAAAGAATGTAACTTTCTATATTTTACTATATTTTTTTACTATTGTCTATAATTTTTAAAAATTTTTCATCATTTTCACTCAAAAACTCCCTGACAAGCAAACAAGCCTTTTCTATTACATCATCATTTGCGTCCAGCATAATCATGTCCTTGTTTCTTCGAAACCATGTAAGCTGGCGTTTGGCATATCGTCTTGAGTCCCTTTTTATTATTCTTATTGCCTCCTCAAAGGTTGAAAATCCTCTTATATAGTCTAAAATCTGCTTATAGCCTATTCCCTGCATGGACTGATGCTTTTTTGTCGTTCCCATTTTTTTTAAGGACATAACCTCATCTATAAGTCCATTTTCTATCATTATATCCACTCTTTTTTCAATTCTTTCATAAAGCTTTTCCCTGTCGTGGGAAATCATCATAAAAAGTGGCAGGTATCTGCTTTCTTTTTGCTTAGTTTCTGCGTTATGCTCGGAAATTTTTTTGCCGGTAAGCTCATAAAATTCAATGGCACGAATTATGCGTTTTGTGTTTTTAATATGAATACACTCTGCCATTTTGGGGTCAATTTCCCCCAAAATTTTCATAAGTGCTTCACCGCCCTCATTTTTGTAAAGCTCCCAAAGCCTGTCTCTTATCTTTTCATCATTTTGGGTTTCGTCAAAGTCAATATCATCTGCAAGAGAGTTTATATAAAGTCCCGTACCTCCCACAATTATGGGAAGATGATTTTTTCTTATTATATCGTCAATGCATTTTTTTGCATCACGCACATAATCTGCAACGCTGTAAGAAGAAAAGGGGTCTATAAAATCCATAAGATGGTGCGGTATTCCTTGCTTTTCCTCTTCATCAGGCTTAGCAGTTCCTATATTCATATATTTATATATCTGCATACTGTCAGCAGAAACTATCTCGCCTGAAAACCTTTTTGCAAGCTCTATAGAAAGCGCAGTTTTCCCTGAGGCAGTAGCCCCTGCTATGACAATAATGGGGATTTTTTTCAATGCTACATCACATCCTAAAGTATGCGTTTAAATTCCTTTTCTATTTCCTTTTTGGTCATGGAAATGGTTATGGGGCGCCCATGAGGACAAGTGTTTATGTTATCCAGGCTGAAAACTTTTCTTACAAGCTCTTCTGCCTCTTTTTTGTCAAGGTTATGATTTGCCTTAATTGCCGCCTTGCAAGCAATTGTGTATAGTGCATACTCGCTTTTTTCCCAAACAGGCTTTTCTTTGTTTTGCATAATCTGACCTATCAGCTCAACCAAAAGCTCCGACACGTCCTCATAATCCACATAAGCAGGAGCACATCTTACAATCAGGGAATTTCCTCCGAAGTCCTCTGCCTCAAAGCCAAGGCTTTGTAAATATTGGACATTTCCAAAAAATGCGTCATGCTCCACAGGCGTAAGATTTACATTTATTGGCACCAATAAATCTTGTGCCGAAATTTGTTTTTCCTCAAGTTGTTTTTTGAGCTCCTCAAATTTAATTCTCTCATGTGCCGCATGCTGGTCAACAAGAAGCATTTCTTCCTCCTTTTCCACTATGATATAGGTGGAAAAAACCTGACCTACAATTCTTATATTCAAGCCTTCTTCTTCCTGCATACGTTTTAATTTTTCTCTTTCTTCAAGGCGCTCATTTAATATCTTTACTGCATTTTTTACGCCGCCATATTTTTCAATGGCATCAGCAAATGGTGTTCTGCTTTCGCTATATCCCCACTCATTTTCTATTTTAGATGCTTCAAGGCACTCCCCCTCGACATCCTTGGGAGCATTATTTGATACATTGTCATTTTTTTGCGGGATATATTCTTTTTTCTCTTTTTCATCATCTGTAAAAGCTTTTGGGTTTTCCTCTGCTTTTTCAACTTTTGAGTTTTTAAAAAAAGATTTTGTATAATCATTTTTCTGATATTGTTCCTCGTTGTGATTTGGCTTTTCCCAATTTAAGATATATTGCGCATCCTTTTTTACCACATCTGAAAAAAAGGTGGGTTCTATTTTCTTTGTTCTCTCAATCTGAGGCAGGCTAAATCCCTCATAAAGTGCATTTTGGGCAGCATGGAAAACTGCGCTAAAAACCTTCGACTCATTTTCTAAAGAGAATTTTACCTCCATTTTTGCAGGATGCACATTTATGTCTGTCAAAGCTGCGTCCATATCTATATTGAGAATTGCCATGGGATATTTTCCCGTCATTATTTGATTTTTATAAGCCTCCTCAACTGCTTTTGAAATAAGAGGGCTTTTTATATAACGCTTATTTACAAAAAAGCTCTGATAGCTCCTGTTTGGTCTTGCAGTGTCGCCCTTTCCCAAAAGACCGCTCACTTTTATTCCCTCATAGGTATAATCTGCCTTTATTACATTTTTAGCATAGTCCTTACCATAGACAGTATATACACAATTTACAAGATTTTTGTCCCCTGCGCTAAAATATACTTCCTTTGTATTATTTATATATCTGAAAGATATTTCGGGATGGGAAAGAATAAATCTTGCTATTAAATCGGATACATAAGCCACTTCAGTTGCATCACGCTTTAAAAATTTCATTCTTGCAGGAACATTGTAGAAAATATCGGAAACTACAAAGCTTGTGCCATTTGGCATACCCTCTTCGGTTACCGATAAAATTTCTCCGCCCTCGCACACAACATGAACTCCAAGCTCATCTTGCTCCCGCTTGGTGTATAAATCCACCCTTGAAACCGCTGCTATGCTTGAAAGTGCCTCACCTCTGAAACCCATTGTATATATGGATAAAAGGTCTTCTGCCCTTGATATTTTACTTGTCGCATGACGGCTAAAACACTCTATTGCATCCTCTTTTATCATGCCGCAGCCATCATCAGTTACTTGTATTCT
>JAZURZ010000077.1:0-8842 GCA_045606465.1 Clostridia bacterium
TTTTCTATAACCTGAATCTTCGCTCTTATGTGGTTATCGAATTAAAAACAGGGGAATTTAAACCGGAGTATGCAGGTCAGCTCAACTTTTATCTTTCTGCGGTTGATGATATACTAAAAAAGGATACAGATAATCCATCAATTGGCTTATTACTATGCAAGAGTAAAAACAACTTAGTGGCAGAATATTCGCTTAAAGATATGTCAAAGCCTATTGGTATAAGTGAATACAAAATCACAAACAATCTGCCCGAAGAATTAGAAAAACAGTTACCATCTGTTGAAGATATACAAAAAAGAATCAAAAAGTAATTTGTAAGTAAAAAATGAAAAAAGCATGAAAAGCCATATTTTTTATGAAAAAGTTAAAAGAGCTGTGACAAAGAAATTTTACTTTGTCACAGCTTTTTTAATTGATAGTATATAGTGAAAATTTTTAAAAATCAAAAAATTTTATTTTATTTTCTTTCCCTCTATGTAATAGCGTTTTTCAAAAGCCTCGCCCATTGAGAAGGTTTTTCTTGGAAGTGCGCCATCTAAGATTACAGTTTTAAAAAGCTCGGATTTATCCATAGCGGGGAGCAAAAAGCCTATGTTATTATTTTGTGAAGAAAGATTTTTCACAACATCTTCGCCATGAATATAATCAACCTCGCCTGAATTTTCCTTTAAATAGCTATCAATAAAATCCTGCAAAGAGCCCACAACAAGGTTGTTATGTTCATCCTTTATCCAAATGCTTTTTTCCTCTTTAGCATATGTGCAAGTGATTTTTTTGCCGCCATTGTCATATGTTGCACTCTCGGGATAAAATTTAAAAAGCTTTTCTAACATATCTTCGGGGTTTACTCCGAATATAACTCTATGTATCGGCTCAAATTCAAGAGCATCATCATGAAGATTAACAAGCTCAACAAGCGCAAAGCGTGCGGGGTGATTAAGTTTTTCTTCCGCCAAAAGGTCTTTTTTTAAATTTTCCCAGCAAGTTTTTGCAGTTGCAAGGGAATGGTTTCCGTCGCCTACTGCAAAGGTTAAAAGGGGTGCATTTTCAATTTTATATTTGTTTGAAAAAGCCTCTTTTGAGGAAAGGGATTCTAAAGCTTCCAAAACTTGATTTGTCGATTTTTCATCTAAATTATAGCCTACAATATGTCCTCCGTTTTGCATAAGAGAAAAATCATAAAGCTTTTCAAAATCTCCTTTTTTGTGAGATAAAGGCTCAATAATATTTTTTTCGGGGTCATCTATTAATATCATGATATGAGGAAATTCCAATGGTGCATTTTCCCTTATTTTAACTCGTGGGGGGATTCTTTCAAGAACTGTTCCCTCGGTTGCACGCACATTGCTTGACGAGCCTGCTTGGAAGCTATAGTCCTCTAAATCTATTGCGCCGATAAGCCCTTTTCTCACTTTGCCATTGCCGATTTTACGCTCGATATAAAAAAGCGTGTCGGGGTATTGTAAAAAGGTATTATTGTCGATATATTCTTTCATATTTTTGTTGATGGAGTCTATGCGGGAATTTCCTTGTGAAAGATACACCTCGGGGAAGATAAGATTAAGAGTAGAGGGCTCGTTTCCTACAATTTCTTCCGTCTTTTGCCAATACTCAGGCTCGGAGGTGAACTGGTCGCAGGCAACCACACTCCATTTTGTCATATCAACTCCCTTTGGCAAGAGAATATCAGCTTTTTTAAAAGAACTCATGATTAAAATCCATTAATGCGATTAACCGCATTAAATTTCCTTTCATAAATATTTTGCCAATATACAATTATAACATTTTAATATATATTTATCCTTGTAAAACCACATTGCGCACCTTTTTAACAAGGTCTGCAACAGAGGCAAACTGAGCGGGAGTAAGGGATTGGGCTCCATCGCAAAGTGCTTTTTGGGGGTTGTTGTGAACCTCTATCATTATTCCGTCAGCTCCTGCTGCGGCTGCTGCTATTGCCATGGGTTTAACCATTCTGGAAATGCCTACTGCGTGACTTGGGTCAACCACAACAGGGAGATGTGTAAGCTCCTTAAGCACAGGAATTGCAGACAAATCAAGGGTATTTCTTGTGTAGGTTTCAAATGTTCTTATGCCTCTTTCACAAAGAATAATGTTCTCATTTCCGCCTGCCATGATATATTCAGCGCTCATAAGAAGCTCTTTTATAGTGTTTGCAAGACCTCGTTTTAAAAGAATAGGCTTTTTTGTTTTGCCAAGCTCCTTTAAAAGCTCGAAATTTTGCATATTTCTTGCACCCACCTGAATTAAATCTACTCCCTCAAAAAGAGGAATATGATTTGCATTCATAATTTCAGTTACAATCGGAAGTCCTGTCTTTTTGCGAGCCTCCTCTAAAAGTTCAATTCCGTCAGCCTTTAAGCCTTGAAAATCATAAGGTGAGGTTCTTGGCTTAAAAGCGCCGCCTCTTAAAATTGAAGCTCCTGCTTTTTTTACCTCTTCGGCAACCTCTATTATCTGGTCATGGTCTTCTACTGAGCAAGGACCCGCTATCATAGCAAAATTTCCACCGCCGATTTTTACTCCTCCTACATCAATTACAGAATCGTCGGGATGAAATTTTCTGTTCGCACTTTTGAATGGGTCGGAAATTCGTTTTACAGCTTCAACAATCTCCATATTCTCCAATGCGTCAATATCCACCTTGCTTGTGTCACCAATAAGACCTAAAATGGTCTGAAAATGCCCCTCGCTTAAGTGAACCTTAAGACCTTGTGCCTCGAACAAACTGCAAAGAGTGGCAACCTCTTCTTTGCTTACTCCACTTTTTAACACTGCTACCATACTACTTTTTTCACTCCTGTTAAAATTTTAATTTGGTTTTTAGAAAGCAAAAAAGCCACACAAGTGTTTTGTGCGGCTTTTAAATACAAAAATCAATTTTTTTTTCGCAACACAAAACGCTATTACCTTTTTTCGCTGTTAAAAAAGTAATAGTAATAATATGAAGCTTTAAAAAAATTTCTTTTCATATTAAAATCTCCCTTTAAAAACCATTTTAATTAAGTATAGCACAATAAAAAAGGTGTGTCAAGAAAAATTTTTAAAATTTCGCTTTTTTAAAAACTTCACAAAAAGTTCATAAATTTATTGATAAATATTCATTGACAAAGGGGTGGGAGGGTGCTATAATAAAAACGGAAGGTCAAAGAAAGTCAAAGTCAAAAAGGAGGCAAAAATGGGAATAAGTGACAGAATAGAAAGCTTTATAATGGAGCTTTTAAGAGATGAAGAGGATTGGGTAGAGATTGGAAGAAATGAGCTTGCGTCAATTTTTTCCTGTGTACCCTCTCAGATAAATTATGTAATAAAAACAAGATTTTCGCCCGAAAGGGGATATGCAGTAGAATCAAGACGAGGCGGCGGCGGATTTTTGAAAATAAGAAGAATTGTTTCAGAGGACGATTTTTCCTATGCAATTTCCTTAATTAGAGAAAGCATTGATTATGGTGATTCAAAGGCGATAGTTAATTATCTTTATCAAAGGGGAAGACTGACAGAGGAGGGCGCAAAAATTATTCTTGCAGGCATATGCGACAATAGCCTCATTTGTGCAGGAAGAGAAATAAATAAGGTAAGAGCGGCGTGTTTAAAAAATATGCTTTTGGTTAATATTTAAAGGTAATTTAAAGAACAAGAAAGGTAGGAGTTATAATTTATGTTTGATTTATTTTCAGATTTTTTTGACAGCTTTGATTTGTATCCTGTCTATTACGAGGAAAAGGCTTGTCCTAAATGTAAAACTACTTATTCCCAGCTGCAAAAAAGTGGCAGGGTTGGTTGTGACGAATGTTATAATGTGTTCAGACAGCCTATTTGCCAAACTGTAAAGCAAATTCAGCAAGGGACTGTGCATGTGGGAAAAATTCCTGCAAAGTGTGCGGGAGAGCTTAAGAAAAAAAGAAGATACGAGGAATTAAAGCGTGAAATTGCGCAGGCAGTATCTTCTGAGGATTATGAAAAAGCAGCAAAACTCCACAAGGAGTTAAAGGAAATGGGAGGTGACGGAGAATGATTTGGTATGCGCAAAAAAACGACAACGACATCATGGTAAGCACAAGGGTTAGAATTGCAAGAAATTTAAAAAAATACCCCTTTCCTCCAAGAATTAATAAAGAAGCTGCAAAGAAAGTTACAGATGATGTAAAGGCGGCAATTTTTGATAGCAATTCTGCTATTCGTGAGGATTTTGAATTTTTAAAAATGTCCGAAATGCCCGCTCAGGAGGCAGAGGCTCTTGTGGAAAAGCATTTTATAAGTCCTGCCCTTGTAAAAGGAGCTTTTGGCTCGGCTATGATAAACAAGGATATGAATATGAGTATTATGATAAATGAGGAAGACCACATTCGTATGCAGGTAATTCTTCCTGGCTGCAATTTAAAAAAAGCATGGGAGGAGGCAAATCGCATAGACGATTTAATTGAGGAAAGCGCAGAATATGCGTTTGATGAGGAATTAGGCTACTTAACTTCTTGTCCGAGTAATCTGGGAACGGGCTTAAGAGCATCTGTCATGATGCATCTGCCTGCACTGACTATGACAAGGGAAATTTCCAAAATAATAACCTCGGCAGGGAGTCTTGGCATTGCAATAAGAGGAATTTATGGCGAGGGCTCGGAGGCTTTGGGAAATCTTTATCAGATATCCAATCAGGTCACTATGGGATTTTGCGAAGACGAACTTATAGCCAAGGTGGAAAATATTGCAAAGCAAATTGAAAACTATGAAAAAGAGGCAAGAAAAAATCTTTTAAACAGCAGAAAAACTGTCCTTTGCGACAGGGTATGGCGCTCTTATGGAGTTTTAAAATATTGCCGAAGCATTTCTTCAAAAGAAGCAAAAGCACTCATATCCGATGTAATTTTGGGAAAGGCGCTGGATATAATAGATAAAGAGATAAAAATTCCATTTTTTGAGCTGATGGTAAAAACCGAGCCTGCGCTCATAGCATCGGGCGATAAAATGACAGCGGAGGAGCGTGATGAAAAACGAGCTGATTTGATAAGACAAAGTCTTGAATAATATTAGGTGATTGTAAAATTTTTTAAGTTTACAATTGCCTGTAGAACAATATAAAAGGAGGAAAAAACAATGATGTTTTCAAATTTTACTGAAAAAGCAAGAATAGCACTAAGCTATGCTCACAATATTGCTTGCGAGTTAGGACATGGATATGTAGGAAGCGAGCATTTGCTTTTGGGACTTATAAGAGAAGCAAGCGGTGTGGCTGCAAAAACGCTCTTAGAAGCTGGCATAACCGAAGAAAAGGCAATTCAAAAGCTTGTAGAAAGCATTCCAAAAAATACGCCCATAAGTAAAAATATTGAGTTATCTCTTACACCAAGAAGTAAGAAAATTCTTGAAATAAGTGCCATGGAGGCAAGGAAAATGAACCACAGCTACATTGGCACAGAGCATATATTAATGGCAATAATCCGTGACGGTGACGGGGTCGGAGCACAAATTTTAGCAAGTCTGGGACTTAATTTAGGCTCATTTTATTCAGACACTGTTCAGGCAATAGAAAGTGATATTCCTACAGTTCAGGGACAAACAAAGCCTTTGTCTAAAAACACTCAGACGCCAACCCTTGACAAGTTCGGAAGAGATTTCACTTCTCTTGCGAGGGAAAATAAATTTGACCCTGTAATAGGAAGAAACAAGGAAATTGAGAGGGTAATTCAGATTTTATCAAGAAGAACCAAAAACAACCCCTGCCTCATAGGCGAGCCGGGAGTGGGAAAAACTGCTGTGGTTGAAGGTCTTGCTCAACGTATAGCAAGCGGCGATGTCCCTGAGCTTTTAAAGGATAAGCGTCTTGTCACAGTGGATTTGTCGTCAATGGTGGCGGGAGCAAAGTACCGAGGCGAGTTTGAGGAACGTCTTAAAAAGGCAGTAGAAGAGGTAACACAAGCGGGAAATGTTATCCTTTTCATAGACGAAATTCATACGATTGTGGGTGCAGGCTCAGCAGAGGGTGCAATTGATGCATCAAATATTTTAAAGCCCTCTTTGGCAAGGGGCGAGCTTCAGCTGATTGGCGCAACTACAATAAATGAGTATAGAAAATATATTGAAAAGGATGCAGCCTTAGAGCGACGTTTTCAGCCGGTGACAGTGGGAGAGCCAACGGTTGAGGAAGCCGAAGAAATTTTAAGAGGACTTCGTGACAGATACGAAGCACACCACAATGTTAAAATTTCTGACGAGGCATTATCGGCTGCGGCAAAGCTTTCGGCAAGATATATAACCGACCGCTTTTTGCCCGACAAGGCGATAGATTTAATCGACGAGGCATCGTCTAAGAAAAAGCTATCCTCTCTGACTGCGCCCGAGGATTTAAAGGAGCTTCTTAAAAATCTTGAGGCGGTGGAAAAGAATAAGCAGGAGGCAATAACTGCTCAGGATTTTGAAAAAGCGGCAGAACTTCGTGATGAGGAAAAGCTTTTGCGTGAACAAATAAAAAGGCGCTCCGAGGAGTGGAGAGGAAAAAGCACCAATACCAAGGAGCTTATAGTATCCGAGGAGGATATTGCAAAAATAATTTCCGACTGGACAAATATTCCAATAAGCCGCCTTGCTGAGGAGGAAAGCGAAAAATTAAAAAATCTTGAAGCTCTTCTTCATAACAGGGTAATAGGTCAGGAGGAGGCAGTTTCGGCAGTAGCTAAGGCTATAAGAAGAGGAAGAGCGGGTCTTAAAGACCCCAAGCGTCCTATAGGCTCATTTTTGTTCTTAGGACCCACGGGTGTAGGAAAGACCGAACTTTCAAAAGCTTTGGCACAAAGCATGTTTGGCTCGGAAGATGCCATGATAAGGGTGGATATGTCGGAGTATATGGAAAAGCACGCAGTATCAAAATTCATTGGCTCGCCCCCGGGATATGTAGGCTACGAGGAGGGTGGACAGCTCACCGAAAAGATAAGAAAAAATCCTTATTCTGTTCTTCTTTTTGACGAGGTTGAAAAGGCTCACCCCGATGTTTTCAATATTATGCTCCAGATTTTAGAGGATGGAATTTTAACAGATGCACAAGGCAAGCGTGTGGATTTTAGAAACACCGTCATCATAATGACCTCAAATTTGGGTGCAAAAAATATCTTAAACACAGCATCTAAGCTTGGTTTTTCAAAAACAGAGGATATATTGAGCGAAAAGGAAGAATACGAAAAAATAAAGGACAAGGTTATGGAAGAGGTAAAGCATGCCTTTAAGCCTGAGTTTTTAAATCGTATTGATGATATTATAGTTTTCCATCGCTTAAGCACAGAGGACATTAAAAAGATTGCACAGCTTATGCTCAGCCAGCTTAAAGAAAGATTAAAAGCAAATGAAATTGAGGCAGAGTTTTCCGATGCGGCGGTTGAGAAAATTGCAAATGCAGGCTTTGATGCAGTCTATGGCGCAAGACCTTTGCGTCGTGCAATTCAAAATAAAATTGAGGATATGTTGTCCGAGGAGATTATAGGTGCTAAAATTAAAAAAGGCGACAAAGTTTTAGTAGATTTAAAAGATGAGGAATTTATTGCAATAATAAAAGAGTAGCTTTTAAAAAGCCAAAAAAAGAAGAGTTTTTTCGAGGGAAAAATTCCCTCGGGACTCTTTTTTTACTTTATAGGAAACTTCGTTCCCATAAAGCAAAAAATAATTAAATGCCCTTGCGATTTTTCGTGCAATAAAGCACGAAAACGCAAATGGGCACAACAAAGCGACCTGCTTCTTCTTACCGCCCTTTTGTAATTCTAAAATTAACTGCATTCAGTGTGGGCGGTTGCGGCGAAGCCGCTTTGTTCAAGTTAGAATTATTTTGGGTAAAAGTTTTTTGTTTTTTAATTGGTGGCTAATTTAAAAAGCCTTCCCCTTGAGGGGAAGGTGGGTTTTGCGTAGCAAAGCTCGGATAAGGTGTTAAAAGTTTTTTTGTTAGTGACTAATTTGAATAAAGTTATAGTTTTATTCTTTTTCCCCTTTGCCAGGGGGAGGGGTACTTTTGGGGTCAAAAGTAGCAAAAACGCAGGCGATTGTCGATTTTGCCCAAACCCTTAAACGACCAAGGGTTAGCACCCTTGAAACCCGCAAGGAGATTTTTATTGGTGGCTAAGGGGGGAAAAGGTTTTGATTTTTAAGAAAATAATTGTAGGGAACGACATATGCGTGTCGTTCCGCTTTCGTTAGTGGCTGATTTTTATTTTCTATTTACCAATTCTAATGTTATAGTGGTTTTTTTGAATAAAGAAAAATTAAAGGCTTATAATAAAATCATTAAGGAAAAACAAAGAAGGGCAAAATAAAATGAATGAAACCTGTGAGCTTTTAGGAAAGGTATATCAAAATGCAAAGACTGCAATTGACGCAATAGATATGCTAAGAGAAAAAACACATTCCGACAATTTTTCATTATCCCTTGAAGAGCAAAAAAGGGAATATCACAAAATTGCCGATGAGGCAAATTTGCAGTTGGCAAAGATGGGGGCTTTGCCCCCTGAATCGGGGTTTATTTCAAGACTCCAAACCAAGGGTACAATCTGGCTCAATAGCATAAATTCTCAAAAAACCAATCGCATAGCAGAGGTGTTAATAAATGGGAGCATGAGCGGAATTATCCAAATGAGCAAAATGCAAAATGTTCTTAAAAATGCAGATGCTTTTTCTATGGAATTGGCGTCACGACTTATAAGTACGGAAAGAAAAACAATAGAGTTAATGCAGAGATTTCTTTAAACAAAGAAACAAATTTTTCTTGGTGACTAATTTTTATTTTAGTTTGAATTTTATTTTTTTCCCCTTTGCCAGGGGGAAGGCCTTCTTTCGTAACCGAAAGAAG
>JAZURZ010000078.1:0-16358 GCA_045606465.1 Clostridia bacterium
TTACAATAATTATATCACAAAAAATCGCCTAAATCAAGCTTTTATCTGTACAAAATAACATATGCATAAAATTTTTTTAAAGCTATTGAAAATGGAGTAATAATAGTGTATAATATGTATAAATATACATTTTTTGTAATCTATCCGTGAATTGATAAATTTGAAAGGAAGAAAGAATATGAAAATAGCGCTCATTCCTAATAAAACAAAGGACAAAGAGTTTGAAGTAACAAAAAAACTTGTTGATATATTAAAGGAAAAGGCAACAATTTACATGGATAAAGCTTATGATAGCTGTGATTTTTGTGCCATTTTTTTAGATGACACAATGTATGATGAGGTGGATGCAGTCATTGTTTTAGGTGGTGACGGGACTATTTTGCAGGTGGCAAAGCAGTGCGCAATGCGAAAAATTCCTGTTATGGGAATAAATCTTGGACGCATAGGATTTATGACCGAAGTAGAGGTTTGCGAAATCAAAAATGCAGTAAATAAACTTTTGTCGGGGGATTATATAATTGAAGAACGAATGATGATGAAGATAAGCATCATAGCCAATGAGGAAAAAATTGCTGAGTATCATGCCTTAAATGATGCGGTTATTTCAAAACAGCATGCAGAAATGATAGCGGTGAAACTCTATCGTGAGGAAGAAAAAATAAATGCCTATATGGCAGACGGAGTAATTATATCAACACCCACGGGCTCGACGGGATATTCTTTGTCGGCAGGAGGACCTGTGGCAGACCCCACAACCGAGCTTTTTATAGCAACACCAATGTGTGCACATTCTCTTTCTGCAAGGTCGGCAATTCTTGCGTCTGAAAAAAAGGTGAGCTTAATGCTTTCTAGTGAAGGAAGTCACAATGCAAATTTAACTGTAGATGGCAAAATAATGAAAAATATTACTTATGGCGAAAAAATTGAGATAACAAAAGCAAAAGAAAAGCTCAAGCTTATAAAGATGGGAACTCAATCATTTTATGATGTTCTGACTAAAAAGCTGTCGTAATTTGTGAAAGGCTGGTAAATAAAATGAAACAAAAAAGACACTCAAGAATTTTGAGAATAATAAAGGAAAAGGACATAAAAACACAAGAACAGCTCACAAAGGCTCTAAGAGACGATGGCTTTTGTGTGACTCAGGCGACGGTTTCAAGGGACATAAAGGAGCTTAGCCTTGTAAAGGTTCCATCAAGTGAAGGCGGTTATAAATATGCTTTTGCAAATCGTGCAAGAAGCGAGTCGTCCCAGCATCTTAATATTTTTTCAAAGGTTGTAACAAGTGTGGATTATGCAATGCACACAATTGTTATAAAAACCTATGCAGGCATGGCGCCTGCAGTTGCGGCGTCTCTTGACAGCATAATTGGTCAGGAAATTTTAGGAAGTGTTGCAGGTGATGACACAATACTTGTAATATGTGAAAACCCGCAGGAGGCAGAGTCCCTTTGCAAGCGGCTTAAAAAAATGCTCGGAGGAAAATAGTATGCTGCTTAGTCTTGATATAAAAAATGCTGCATTGATAGAACACCTTTGTCTTGAAATAAGTGATGGTCTTACTGTGCTTACAGGTGAAACAGGTGCAGGAAAATCGGTGATAATTGACACAATAAATATGATTTTAGGGGCAAGAACCAGCAAAGCCTTAGTGCGCTATGGCGAAAAAAAGGCAGTTTTGCAGGCGGCTTTTTATGTTGAAAATTCAAATTTTTTAGAGGAATATGGAATAGATGCAGAAGATAATATGATAATTATAACACGTGAAATCTATTCTGATGGCAAGAGCATATGCCGCATAAATGGTGTAATAACTCCTCAGAATATTGTAAGGGAGATAACAGGAGAGCTTATAAATATTCATGGTCAGCATGACAGTCAGGCACTTTTAAACCCTGCAACGCACATAAAATTTTTAGACAGCTATGCAAAAAATACCGAGCTTTTGTCTGATTATGAAAGAATTTATAATAAGAAAAAGGAAATTGAATATCTTATAGCAGACCTTGAATGTGACGAGGAGGAAAAACAAAGAAAATCCGAGCTTTTAGAGTATCAGATTGAAGAAATTTCAAAAGCGTCAATAAGGGTGGGAGAAAAGGAGGAGCTTTCAGAACAAAGGCTTTTAATAGGAAACGCCGAGAAAATTTCTCTTTCCTTAAATGAGGCTTACGAGGCTTTGTATAATGCTGAAAATTCAGCATATGACGCTGTGAGTCGTGCATCTTCTTCGGTTATGAAAATACAAGACTTTGATCAACGCTTTTTGGATATTTCCCAAAAGCTATCAGAAATAGGCTATTCGCTTGAAGACATTTCCCATGAAATTTATGATATTTCATCTAAAACTGAATATGACGAAAAAACATTAAATGATATAGAAGAAAGACTTGATTGTATAAATAAATTAGAAAGAAAATATGGCGGAACAGAAGAAAAGGTGTTGGAATTTTTAGAAAAAGCAAAAGATGAGCTTTCAAAAATAACCAACGCTGACGAGGAAAGACAAAGACTTTTTGGCGAGCTTTCTTTGGTTTTGAAAGAATTGTCAGAATGTGCAAAGCGTCTTAGTGAAAAAAGAAAAGAAGCTGCAAAAATTTTAAGCAAAGAGATAGAAAATGAGCTTTTTGAACTGGACATGCCAAAAGCAAAATTTAGCATATTAATAGAGCCGCTTGAGGATTTTTCGAAAAATGGAGCGGACAGGGTGGAGTTTTTAATAAGTCCCAATATGGGAGAGCCTGAAAAACCACTTTTTAAAATTGCATCGGGGGGCGAACTTTCAAGAGTTATGCTTGCCATAAAAGGGATACTTGCCTCCTATGATGGGACCGATACCTTGATTTTCGACGAAATTGACACAGGCGTATCGGGAAGTGCAGCAA
Source organism: Clostridia bacterium (assembly GCA_045606465.1). Lineage (GTDB taxonomy): Bacteria > Bacillota > Clostridia > UBA1381 > UBA1381 > CAKSQL01. The sequence goes on from JAZURZ010000078.1 coordinate 2,886, forward strand.
AAAAAATCGCACAAAAACTTGCGGTGCTTGGAGAAAAAAAGCAGGTTATATGCGTGACGCATTTGCCTCAGCTTGCGGCTGCTGCGGACAATCATTATTTGATAAAAAAGATTGAAGAAAAAGAAAGAACTCTTACCACTGCCAGCATTCTTTTCAAGGAGGAAAGAATAGAGGAGATTGCAAGAATTACAGATGGTGAAAATCCCACTCCTGCCTCAAAGGAGCACGCAAGGCAAATGATTGAGGAGTATAAAAATATTAAAGCATGAGAGGAAAAATTAATGATATATGAAAAGGGCGAGGTAGTTTCCGAAGAAGGAGAGTTTGTGAGGGTAAGAATATATCGTGAGTCTGCATGCGGAGGGAATTGTGCCGACTGCGGAGGCTGCGGTAAAAAAGAGCATATAGTTTATGCAAAAAATCCATCGGGCGCAAAAAAAGGCGACCGAGTAAGGGTTCTTATGCATAAAAATAAGATTTTAAAGGCTGCATTTTTAGCATATATATTTCCTCTTTTTGCGTTAATTGCAGGCTATTGTGCCATATATGCTATTACAAAAAAAGAATTAATTTCTGCTTTTTTATCCCTTGTAATTATGATTTTTTCTTTTGTAATTCTTCATTTTTATGATAAAAAGGTGCAGGATAAATACAGACCTGTTGCACAAAAGGAATTAAAAGAGGAAAAATAAGCAGATTTTGAGGATTTTTCATTCATTTCCTCTTGAAAAAAATAAAAATATATGATATACTGATAAGAAGCCAATAAATAAAAACGTTTTTCAAAAGAAAGTTTAAAAAAAAATGCCTTGGAGGGAGATAGAAAAAATGGGCCTGGAATTTCACATTTTTACGGGGCATTTCGGAAGCGGAAAAACCGAAGTGGCATTGAATTTTGCTAAAAAAAATGCTCGTGCAGGGAAAAAAGTGACTATAGTGGATTTGGATATTGTAAATCCATATTTTCGCACAGCCGATGCAAAAAAAATCTTAGAGGAAAACTCTATAAAATTAATAGCTTCGGAATTTGCAACATCAAATCTTGATATGCCTACGGTTGCGCCTGAGGTGATGAGCGCGTTTTGTGCGTCTGATGGCGTGGTAATTTTTGATGTGGGCGGCGATGAAGATGGTGCCTATGCTCTTGGACAATATAACAGATTTTTTGAAAATAAAAATTATAAAATGTATCTTGTGGTAAACACCAAGCGCCCTATGACCAAAACTGCAGAGGAGCTTGTGGATATGGCAAGAGCAATTGAATATGCTTCAAGACTTTCCTTTACAGGAATTGTGAATAACACAAACCTTGGCAAAATAACTGATGAAGATACGCTTTTGTCTGACTATGACCAGATAAAAAAATTAAGCCAAACAACAAAAATTCCAATAGTTATGCAAAGCGGGCTTCCTCATGCTTTGAAAAAATTGCCAAAAGAGCTTAGTAGTATGGCATTTGACATGGAAATTATGATAAATATGCCATGGCAGATGTAGAATATACTTTAAACAAAAGTCGAGTTTTGCAAAAAAAGTGTTTATTTGCCTTTTTGCAAACAAAAAAGCGTCTTTACTTTAAAAGAGCGCTTTAAAATTTCATAAACAAGGGAGGATTTTAATTTCTATGAACAGAGTAACATTCAGAGAGGACAGATGTAAGGGCTGTGAGCTTTGTGTTTCGGCTTGTCCTAAAAAGATTATACATATTGCCCAGGATCGATTGAATGCAAAGGGCTTTAAGCCTGCCGAGGTTACTGAGCAGGAAAAATGTATTGCTTGCGCTTTTTGTGCGACAATATGTCCCGATTTGGTTATCGAAGTGGAAAAGGATATTTAACAGGGCAATATGTATTTTGCAATTGCCTGCTATATAAAACCATGAAAGGAATGAAAAAATAGTGAGTGAAAAGGTTTTAATGAAGGGAAATGAAGCCATAGGCGAGGCTGCAATCCGCTCGGGATGTCGTCACTTTTTCGGCTATCCCATTACTCCGCAGACCGAGCTTTCGGCGTATATGGCAAAGAAGATGCCTAAAATAGACGGCGTATTTTTGCAAGCAGAAAGTGAGGTTGCTGCAATAAATATGGTATATGGTGCCGCAGGTGCGGGCGCAAGGGTTATGACCAGTTCTTCAAGCCCCGGTATCAGCTTAAAAGCAGAGGGAATTTCTTACATAGCAGGAGCAGACCTTCCTTGTGTTATAGTTGACATTGTAAGAGGAGGCCCCGGACTTGGCGGAATTCAGCCAGCTCAGTCTGATTATTTTCAGGCAACACGTGGCGGCGGCCATGGCGACTATCATTTAATAGTTTTGGCACCTAACTCGGTTCAGGAAATTGTTTCCTTAACAGCCGATGCTTTTAATCTTGCCGATGAATATCGTGTGCCTGTAATGATTTTGGGAGACGGTACCCTCGGACAGATGATGGAGCCGGTTGATTTTGATTCGGTTCCTGCACCTGTAAACTCAAACAAGGATTGGGCAACTGTGGGAACAGAATTAAAGCGTGAGCATAATATTGTAAACTCTCTTTATCTTTCTCCTGAGGCGTTGGAAAAAACCATTCGTGAGCGTGAGGAAAGATATAATATAATAAGAGAAAAGGAAACACGCTTTGAAGCACATGACATTGAGGATGCAGATATTATAGTATCTGCTTATGGCACTACCAGCCGTGTTGTAGAAACAGCAGTAAAGCAATTAAGAGAGGAAGGCTACAAGGTAGGAGTTATAAGACCAATAACCCTTTGGCCATTCCCTTATAAGATATTCCAGGAAGCGGCAAAGACTGCAAAGGCGTTTTTGTCGGTAGAAATGAGTATGGGACAAATGGTTGAGGATATTAAGCTTGCAGTTGAAGGAGCTGCGCCTGTCCATTTCTTTGGAAGAACGGGAGGAATTATTCCTTCTCCGTCTGAGGTAGTGGCAGAGGTTAAAAAAATTGCGGGAGGAATTAAAAATGACTAAGGTATTTCAAAAGCCGCATGCACTTACAGATGTTCCCTTTCACTATTGCCCGGGTTGTACCCATGGAATATGCCACAGATTGGTTGCAGAGGTACTTGACGAGCTGGGAATAGAGGGAAAAACTATCGGTGTTGCACCCGTTGGTTGTGCAGTAATGGCATATGACTATTTTAATTGCGATATGCAGGAGGCAGCACATGGCAGAGCGCCTGCAGTTGCTACAGGAATAAAGAGAGTTCATCCTGATAAGGTTGTGTTTACATATCAGGGTGATGGTGACCTTGCGGCAATTGGAACAGCTGAAACTGTCCACGCAGCAGCAAGAGGCGAAAACATTACAATAATATTCATTAATAATACAATTTATGGAATGACCGGCGGTCAGATGGCACCTACAAGCTTACCCGGACAAATTACCCAGACATCACCCTATGGACGTGACACAAAAACTCAGGGCTTCCCTGTAAGGGTATCAGAAATGCTTGCAACTTTAGAGGGACCAAGCTATATAGAAAGGGTTGCACTCGATACAGTGCCTAACATTAAAAAGGCAAAGGCAACAATTAAAAAAGCATTCCAGAATCAGATTGATAAAAAGGGCTTCTCCTTAGTCGAGGTTTTGTCAACCTGTCCCACAAACTGGGGACTGTCGCCTGAGGAGGCAATTAAGCGTCTGCAAAATGAAATGATTCCTTATTATCCTTTGGGTGTATATAAGGATATTGATTGATTTTTGCATAAGAGAAAGGAATGAATGTTAATTATGACAACTAATATTGTTATTACCGGCTTTGGTGGTCAGGGAATTCTGTTCGCAGGTAAAATTTTAGCATATGCTGCTCTTCTCAAGGGAAAAGAGCTTTCATGGCTACCCTCGTATGGCCCTGAAATGCGTGGCGGAACTGCGAACTGTCATGTTATAATTTCTGATGAGCCGGTCGGTTCACCTATTATTCAGGTGCCCGATGTGCTTGTAAGCATGAACAAGCCATCATTGGACAAATTTGAGCAAACTGTAAGAAAAGACGGACATATCATAATAGACTCAACATTGATAGATCGTAAAGTGGAAAGGGAGGACGTAAAAAGCGTATGCATTGAGGCAACCCAAATTGCCACTGATGCAGGCAAGCGTACCCTTGCAAACATGGTAATGCTTGGAGCCCTTGTAAAGGCTACAGGAATTTTCACCCTTGACGAAATAAGAGCAGGAGTGGAAAAAACCACACCGCCTTCAAAACAACATCTTGTTGAGCAAAATATGCAAATGATTGAAAAAGGATATAATTGGGCATAATAGTTGTGATTTTTAAAAATCTCCCTAAAAATAGCAAGGAGGCGAATAAAATGCCGGTTAAGAAAATGAAGGAATTTACTTACAAGGGCAAGCCTGTTTACAGAAAGGGAAATGTGATTTACTACGGAGATTTGTCAAAAGACCTTATTTTGGTTCTGGAAATTCTAGAAACTGAAAAGAATGGTGATTTTGAAATGGCAAAAAAGGTTAAATTTCACATTCAGGACAACACCGGAGAAATAGGCTGCGGAACTAATTATCGGAGCGGAGAAAGAGAAAATCTTTATGAAGCTTTTGACATTGGAACATGGTGGTTGCAGGACGCATTAGACGAATAAAAAAATAAAAATGATGGCTGTATTTTTAAACACAATCTGACGTATTATTAATTCATTTTGTAGGGGGGTTATTTATGAATGCCCCTAAGGCAAAAGCTGTTTTGCCCCTACAATTTAGAATAGTTATACATGAGCTAAATGTTTAAAAGAACAGTCATCATTTTTTTTCACAAAAAAAGATACTTTTTTTATAGAAATTACACAAAAGATAGGGATATATGTATAGCGAATAGTAAAAACACAACATATTTTGTGATTGTTGTAAAAAAATGTTGACAAAACACAATATATAGTATAAAATAAGGATAGTCTTAAGGGTTTTGCCCCTGTTTTTAAGTCAGGAGCAAGCAGGATAACACCTGCAAAGAGCTTTTTAAAAGCTGACTGCTCGGGCATCCTTTTTCGAGGGTGTCTTTTGTTTTTTTAAAATATGAAAATTACAATCCTTATGGATTTTGATATAGGTGATTTATAAATTATAGGTACTTGAAAGAAACTACATGTTGAAAGGACGTGATTTTGTATGACTTACTACAGAGGATTTATAAAGGGAAATTGGAATGACACAATAGATGTGAGTAATTTTATAAAATTAAACTATACTCCATATAATGGTGACGCCACGTTTTTGGCAGGCACAACTAAAAGAACCGATTCAATAAAGCAAAAGGTGGAAAATCTTTTGAAAGAGGAAACAAAAAATGGCGGTGTATTAAAGGTTGACGCAAAGACAGTTTCTTCAATTTTAAGCCATGCTCCGGGCTACATTTCAGAGGGTGAAGACATAATTTTGGGATTGCAGACCGACGAGCCTTTAAAAAGAGCAGTAAACCCATTTGCAGGCTATCGCAATGTAATTCAAGCCTGTGAGGCTTATGGATATGAGCTTGGAGAAAATGTAAAGGCAGAATTTAAATATCGCACAACCCACAACACAGGTGTGTTCAGAGTTTACACTGATACCATGAAAAAGGCACGCCACGCAGGGATTCTTACAGGACTTCCCGATGCATATGCAAGAGGAAGAATAATTGGTGACTATCGTCGTGTTGCCCTTTATGGCATGAATTATTTAATTGAGGAAAGAAAAAAGGACAAAAAAAGGCTATCGGATAGCTTTGACATGGAGGAGGAAAATATCAAGCTTATAGAGGATATTGCAAGACAGCTTGACTTCATGGAGGAGTTAAAAACCATGGCATCTCAGTACGGTTGTGATATCTCACGACCAGCCCAAAATGCAAAAGAAGCAATTCAATGGTTGTATTTTGGCTACTTGGGCGCAGTTAAGGAGCAAAATGGTGCAGCAAATAGCATAGGAAGAATTTCAAGTTTTATAGATATATACATAGAACGTGATTTAAAGGAAAAAACCCTGACAGAAGAGCAGGCTCAGGAGCTTATTGACGATTTGGTGTTAAAGCTTCGACTGGTGCGTCATTTGCGTACCCCTGAGTATAACGAGCTTTTTGCAGGCGACCCCGTCTGGGTAACCTGTTCTTTGGGCGGCGTAACTCTTGAGGGAAAGTCCATGGTAACAAAGACCTGCTATCGCTTTTTGCAGACTTTATACAACCTTGGTCCGAGCGCAGAGCCTAACTTAACCGTTTTGTGGGCAAAGAATCTGCCGAAAGAATTTAAGGCATTTTGTGCAAAGGTTTCAATTGACACCGACTCAATCCAATATGAAAACGATGATGTTATGCGTAAGGATTTTGGCGATGACTATTCCATCGCATGCTGCGTGTCTGCAATGAAGACCGGAAAGCAAATGCAGTTTTTCGGAGCAAGATGTAATCTGGCAAAGGTTTTGCTTATGTCATTAAATGGCGGTAAGGACGAAATATATGGCGACCAGATAGCACCCGAGGGCAAGGTTTTTGAAGAAAAACCCCTCGATTATGAAGAGGTAATGACAACCTTTAAAAAATATGCATCATGGATGGCAAAGCTTTATGTGAATACTATGAATGTTATTCATTATATGCATGACAAGTATGCTTATGAAAGACTTATGATGGCATTCCATGATTATAACCCTGAGCGTCTTATGGCTTTTGGAATAAGCGGTCTTAGCGTTCTTGGCGATAGTTTGAGTGCAATAAAATACGCAAAAGTAACTCCAATAAAGGACGAAAGAGGAATTATAAGCGGATTTAAAACCGAGGGAGATTTCCCCAAATATGGTAATGATGATGACAGAGCAGATGACATTGTCAAGGAAATAACCGAGTTCTTTTATAAAGAGCTTTGCAAAACAAAAACCTATCGCAATGCAAAGCATACCTTGTCACTTCTGACTATAACCTCCAATGTTGTGTATGGCAAAAAAACCGGTGCAACTCCCGATGGAAGAGCTGCAGGTGAGCCCTTTGCACCGGGTGCAAATCCAATGCATGGCCGTGACGCAGAAGGTGCTCTTGCATCCCTCAATTCTGTGGCAAAGCTTAACTACTCCTGCTGTCAGGACGGAATATCCAATACATTCTCAATAACTCCTGAAACTCTTGGTGTTGACGAAGATGACAGAGTGAAAAAGCTTGTTACAGTTTTAGATGGATATTTTGAACAGGACGCACATCATTTAAATGTAAATGTTTTAAACAGGGAAAAGCTCATAGACGCTATGAATAATCCTGAAAAGTATCCCAACCTTACCATAAGAGTAAGTGGATATGCAGTAAACTTTAACAAGCTTACCAAGGATAAGCAGCTTGAAGTAATATCAAGAACATTCCACGAGAAATTTTAAAAAAATAGGGCAGAAATTTTTTAAAAAAAGAATTTTTGCCCTTTTTTTAAAAAGGAAAGGAGAAGAAAATGACAGGCTATATACATTCTTTTGAAAGCCTTGCAACCCTTGATGGCGAGGGGGTAAGATATGGAGTTTTTTTTAGCGGTTGCCCATTAAGATGCGTCTATTGCCATAATCCGGATACTCAAGTAAGAGGCGGAACAGAATATAGCACAGAGGAGCTTTTTAAAAAGATATGCCGATATAAACCCTATTTTAAAAATGGCGGAGGTGTTACCTTTAGCGGCGGTGAGCCTATGCTTTGGGCAGACTTTATAGAAGAGATTGGTTCTATGTTAAAGGCTGAGGGAATAAATTATGTAATAGATACCTCGGGCGCAGTTGAGCTTTCCGATGCTGTAAAAAGGGTTTATTCTCAAGCCCATATGGTAATTTTAGATTTAAAATTCTGGAATGACGAAACCTACAAAAAATATACCCTTTCCGATATGAAAATGGTTTTAGATACCTTGAATTATTTAAATGAAATAAAAAAGGATACATGGATAAGAACTGTGGTGGTCCCCCAAATTAATGACAGGGAAGAAATTATTTTAAAATATATAGAAATTATTTCAAAATATGATTGTGTAAAAAAATATGAGCTTTTAGGATTTCACACCATGGGCTTTTCAAAATATGAAAAGCTTGGAAAAGAAAATCCTCTCAAAAACACTCCTCCGATGGATAAAGAACAACTAAAAAAGCTTCAGAACTTTGCAGATGAATGTCTTAAAAAATAAGCATTTTTGCCCAAGTGAAACTTTTAAGAAATTTTTGCAAAATTTTACAAAAAGTATTGACAAATATTTTTTGGGGTGCTATAATAACTTTTGTTAGCTTGCACTAACTTTTTTTAAAGAGATTGGGTTAGGTTGTTCTAACCGTACCTGATGGAAAAAATTTTAAGGTGGTATATTATGAATTTAAAGGACGCAGAGGAAGGAAAGGAATATATCATTCGCAGTATTGAAACCGACGACGAGGAACTTGAATCATTTTTGTTTTCTCTGGGGTGCTATAGCGGAGAGCCTATAACAGTGATTTCGCATCTTAAAGGCAGCTTGGTGGTTTCAATCAAAGACGGCAGATATAACATAGATAATCAGCTTGCCGAAGCCATTGTTATATAAGCTTTGAAATAACATGAGGTTGTTTTGGCAGCTGATTGCTTTTTAAAAACGAGTTAGTCTAATTTAACCGAAAAACTTGAAAATATAAGGAGGAGACAAAATGAGAATTGCACTTGCTGGTAATCCTAATAGTGGCAAGACCACAATGTATAATGCTCTGACAGGAAGAAATGAAAAGGTAGGCAACTGGGCAGGTGTTACAGTTGAGAAAAAGGAGCACGCAATAAAGAAAAGCTTTTTAAAAGGGGAAGAAAGGGTTGTGGCAGTTGACCTACCGGGAGCATATTCAATGTCACCATTCACCTCTGAAGAGAGCATAACAAGCTTTTATATAAAAAATCAGAAGCCTGATGTTATAATTAACATTGTGGATGCTACAAATTTAAGCCGAAGCTTGTTTTTCACAACTCAGCTTTTAGAGCTTGGTATTCCAATGGTGGTTGCATTAAATAAGACAGATATAAATAAAAAGAAGGAAAATAAAATAAATGCAGAGCTTCTTTCAAAAAATCTCGGCTGTCCAGTCGTAGAAACTGTTTCCACCACATCTTCAGGACTTGGTGAGCTTGTAGCTTTGGCAATAAAGCAAAAGGGCAAACCTCAAATGGCTCCATATTCTCAAGGAGAAATTGATCTTTCAAAAAGGGAATTGGTTGTAGCTGCTGACAGAAAGCGTTTTGGGTTTGTAAATAAGATAGTTTCCGAGGTTGAGGTGCGTAAAATTTTCACAAGAGAGAAAAATTATCAAGACAAAATTGACGCAGTTCTTACTAATAGATGGCTTGGAATACCTATTTTTGCCATAGTAATGTTTTTGGTGTTCCACATTTCTCAAGCAAGCTTAGGTCCATGGCTTGCAGATACCCTTGTTGCGTGGCTTGAAGGTTTTCAGGTCATGGTAGTCGAATGGGTATCGGGTGCGTCTGATATTTTAAAAGCCTTGCTGATTGATGGAATAATAGGCGGTCTTATTGCAGTTGTGGGCTTTTTGCCGCTGGTTATGGTTATGTATTTTCTCATTGCAATTCTTGAGGATTGTGGATATATGGCACGCGTTTCAGTTGTTTTAGACCCGATATTTAAAAAGGTAGGACTTTCGGGAAAATCAGTAATTCCATTTGTTATTGCCACCGGTTGTTCAATTCCCGGAGTAATGGCGTGCCGAACAATTCGCAATGAGCGTGAGCGCAGAGCGGCGGCTATGCTTACACCATTTATGCCATGCGGCGCAAAGCTCCCCGTAATTGCTCTTTTTGCGGGTGCCTTTTTCTCTGATGCATCGTGGGTCGGAACGCTTATGTACTTTGCAGGCATAGTTCTTATTTTCCTTGGTGCTTTGTTAGTAAATAAAATTGCAGGACATAAGTCAAGAAAATCCTTCTTTATTATAGAACTTCCCGAATATAAACTTCCAAGCTTAAAGCGTGCGTTTTTGTCGATGTGTTCACGTGGCTGGGCATACATAGTAAAAGCTGGAACCATTATACTTTTGTGCAATACAGCGGTGCAGATTATGCAGACCTTTAATTGGAGATTTGAGGCAGTTATAGAGGGAGCAGAGAACACTTCCATTCTTGCAAACATTGCAAATCCCTTTGCATATATATTAATTCCGATTGTAGGCTATCATGCATGGCAATTGGCAGCAGCAGCAGTCACAGGCTTTATTGCCAAAGAAAATGTGGTTGGAACCTTGGCAGTGTGCTATGGAATATCAAATCTTATAAATACCGAGGAGCTTGCGATGGTGGAGGGGGCAGGAAGTGAAGTTGCTGCAATCTTCGGACTTACCAAAGCAGCGGCGCTTGCATATTTGATTTTTAATCTTTTTACACCTCCTTGCTTTGCAGCAATTGGTGCTATGAACTCCGAGATAAAGAGTAAAAAATGGTTGTTTGGGGGAATTGCCCTTCAGCTTTGCGTAGGCTTTACAAGTGGATTTTTAGTTTATCAGATTGGAACTTTAATTTCCCTGGGAAATGTCGGTGCAGGCTTTGTTCCCGGACTTCTTGCAATAGCATTGATGATAGTTGTGATAGGGTATCTTATTTCAAAAACTGACAGGGAACTGAATAAAGAATATGTACTTAAAAAAGAAAATAAGGCTGATAACAAGGCAAAAACCACATCACGCTAAAAATAAAGAAAGAGAAGGAAAATGGAAAATTTAGTTATAATTGCTATAATTGCTGCCATTGTTGCATCAGCAGTTATTTATGTAATAAAAGCAAAAAAAAGCGGCAGAAAATGCATTGGCTGTCCTTATAGTGGTTGCCCAAATTGCAAAGCCGAAAAATCAGGATGTACTTGTGAAAGAAAAGATTTTTAAAATATACAAATAATCAATATACCTTCTAAAATAGCACCGAGGGAGCATTTTTGTCAAGATATTATAAAAGTGCTTCCTCTGTGCATTTTTTTGCTTTTATATGATAAAAATGGTTTTACGATATTGACATTCTTGCTCTTATTTGTTACAATTATTAGAAGATAATAAAAATTTATAAGACGAGAAAAAATGAAAAACTCGTAAGAAAGGTTATGAAATTAAAATGATAAGAGAATTGGTGAAAAATATATATGACGCTCCCAATGACTTTGAAGGAAAAGAGGTAACTGTCGGAGGTTGGGTAAGAAACTTGCGTGACAGCAAGGCGTTTGGCTTTATCGACCTTAATGACGGAAGCTGCTTTAAAAGTGTTCAGGTAGTTTTTGAACGTGAAGTGATTGAAAATTATGACGAAATAAGCAAGCAGAATATAGGAGCAGCCGTGGTTGTTGTGGGAAAGGTAGTTTTAACTCCCGAAATGAAACAACCATTTGAAATCAAGGCAACAAAAATTGAGGTGGAAGGAACCTCAACTCCTGATTATCCTTTGCAAAAGAAAAGACACACTGTGGAATACTTGCGTGAGCAGGCATACTTAAGACCAAGAACAAATCTTTTCTCAGCAATTTTCAGAGTGCGTAGCGAGGTTGCTTTTGCCATACACAAATTTTTTAACGACAGAAACTTTGTATATGTTCACACTCCATTAATTACAGGCTCGGATTGTGAGGGTGCAGGCGAAATGTTCAGAGTAACCACTCTTGACCTTGAAAATCCGCCAAGAAATGAGGACGGAAGCATAGATTTTTCAAAGGACTTTTTCTCCAAGAGCGCAAATCTCACAGTGTCAGGACAGCTTGAGGGCGAAACCTATGCTATGGCATTTGGAAACATCTACACATTTGGTCCCACTTTTCGTGCTGAAAATTCAAATACAACCCGCCATGCGGCAGAGTTTTGGATGATAGAGCCTGAAATTGCATTTGCAGACTTAAATGACGATATGCAGCTTGCATGGGACATGATTAAATATATAATTAATCATGTTTTGGAAAATTGTTCTCAGGAGATAGAATTTTTCAATAGTTTTGTAGATAAGGGACTAAAGGAAAGACTTACAACCCTTGCAAATAGCGATTATGAAAAAGTAACCTATACCGAGGCGGTAGAGCTTCTTAAAAAGAGCGGAGCGGACTTTAAATATCCAGTTGAATGGGGTTGCGATTTGCAGACCGAGCATGAAAGATATTTAACTGAGCAGATTTTTAAAAAGCCTGTCTTTGTAATAGATTATCCCAAGGAAATAAAGTCGTTTTATATGCGCTTAAATGACGATGGAAAGACAGTTGCAGCTATGGATATGCTTGTTCCGGGAGTCGGTGAAATTATCGGAGGAAGCCAGAGAGAGGAAAGACTTGACATTCTTCAGGCAAGAATGAAGGAGCTTGGCTTAAAGGAAGAGGATTATTGGTGGTATATGAATTTAAGACGCTATGGCGGAACAAAGCACGCAGGCTATGGTCTTGGCTTTGAGAGAATTATAATGTATCTGACAGGAGTTTCAAACATCAGAGATGTTATCCCATATCCCAGAACGGTGGGAAATGCTGAGTATTAAAAAAAATAAACCCAAAAGCTATATGCTTTTGGGTTTATTTTTTTAACGTTTAAAATTTTTAAAAAATTCTGCCAGATTAAGATTTTGAGGAGTGTCGGGATAGAGCGTGTTTTTCTAAAAAAAGTGAGTGACAAATTACAACTTTGTAAGAATTTTATATAAATCTTCTACACTTTCAGCAATAAAATCAGCGCCTGCTGTTTCAAGCTCGCCCTCCTCAGCATAGCCGAATTTTACGCCTATGCAGGGGAGGGAACAAAGCTTTGCACCAACAACGTCCTGTCTGCGGTCGCCCACCATAATGGGGGTGGCGTCTTTGGGAAGATTTTTTAAAACTTCAATGATGACATCTTTTTTTTCGTTCCTTGTTCCGTCAAACTCTGCGCCTACAATTATGTCAAAATATTTTATCAAATCAAAATGCTCAAGAACCTTTCGTGCAAAGACATGGGGTTTGGAGGTTGCAAGGGCAATAGTCTTTCCTTCTTTTTTTAAAGCTTCAAGTAATTGGGGAATGCCCTCTATCAGCTTATTTTCGTAAATTCCCACATCTTTATAACGCTCACGATAAAAAGCGACTGCTTTTAGGGAATCCTCCCTTGCCATGCCATAATATTCAGAAAAAGCATCTACAAGGGGAGGCCCTATAAATGGCAAAAGCTTGTCCAAATCAGGCTCATCTATTCCCATTTTAAAAAGTGCATATTGAACGCTTTTTGTTATTCCCTCCTTAGGGTCGGTAAGGGTCCCGTCCAGGTCAAAAAGGATAGTGTTATACATATAAAAAATCATGCCTTTCTTTAATTTGTTTTTAAATTATATAAATTACTTTTTATCAAGTACTTTTTTAAGGTAAATTCCTGTATAGGATTTTTTGTTTTTGCAAACCTCTTCGGGAGTTCCTGTGGCTATTACGCTACCGCCGCCCCTGCCGCCCTCGGGGCCTAAATCAATTATATAATCGGCAGTTTTTATAACATCAAGATTGTGTTCAA
>JAZURZ010000079.1:0-3460 GCA_045606465.1 Clostridia bacterium
AGAATTGAAAATATACATTGATTATTACAATAACGAAAGAATTTCGATGAAACTAAAAGGAATGAGTCCGGTGCAGTACCGAACTCATTATCAAGCAATTTAATATATAATTTTGTCTAAACTTTGGGGTTCACTTCAAAAACGACAAAAAGGGGAGGTACCCCTTTTTGAAAACCCCCTGCGGTAAGTTTTTTTGTTAGTGGCTTGAGGGAAAAGGGGATAGAGTTTTTAAAAAAGTTTATTGTGGCAGGGTTTTCATTAGTGGCTAATTTTTAAAAAATTGTAAATTAGAAAAGGAATAAATTGACAATGACAAGAAAAAAGGATATAATAAAATTTATAAAAATATATTTTTTATATAACCATTAATATATAGGGAAATATACATAAAAAACAAGGAGGAAAAAAATTGATACCACATTTTGACAAAACACATGCTATAATAAGTATGCTCAAAAGTGATGAAAAAAAAGGGCTTTCTTCAGATGTTGCTAAAGAAATGTTGGAATACTATGGAGAAAATGCTCTGAGAGGAGAAAAGAAAAAGTCTTTATTGGCTCGTTTTTTGGAGCAGTTTAAAGATGTTATGATACTTATTCTTCTTATAGCTGCTGCAGTTTCCTTTGCAATTGCAATTTATGAAAAAAACATGGCGGAGCTTGCAGAGCCTGCACTTATACTTTTAATAGTTGTTTTAAATGCGATAATAGGTTTAATTCAGGAAAGTCGTGCCGAGGCGGCACTTGAGGCACTAAAGAGTATGTCAGCACCTCATGCGAGGGTAATTCGTGACGGGGAAGAAAAAATAATTGAAGCCTCCAAGCTTGTTCCAGGGGACATAATAAAAATAGAGGCGGGGGATTTTGTACCTGCCGATGCAAGGCTTTTAAGTTCATCAAGTTTAAAAGCAGAGGAATCTGCTCTTACTGGGGAGTCGGTGCCAGTTGAAAAGCTTGCAGACGCTGAGGTTTTAGAAGATGCACCCCTTGGCGACAGAGTGAATATGATTTTCTCGGGCACAAGCATAACCTATGGAACAGCTTTTGCGATTGTGACCGCAACAGGAATGGACACCGAAATGGGAAAAATTGCAGAGCTTTTGGAAAGTGACAAAGACAGCGAAACACCCTTGCAAAAAAAGCTTGCAAAGTTAGGAAAATATCTTGGTTTTGTTGCTTTGGCAGCCTGCGCTGTGATTTTTGTAATAGGAATCTTGAATAAAATTCCTGCAATTGAAATGTTCATGACAGCAGTATCTTTGGCAGTTTCGGCAATACCTGAGGGCTTGCCTGCAATAGTGACGGTTGTGTTGTCAATAGGCGTGTCGAGAATGGTAAAGCGAAATGCAATAATAAAGCGCCTGCCTGCAGTTGAAACCCTGGGCAGTGCCTCGGTGGTGTGCTCCGACAAGACGGGAACCCTTACCCTCAACCGAATGACCCTTACAAAGGTTTATGTTGACGGAACCGAGGAGCCTTTAAATATATCAAAGGAGCTCCCCTCCTATTCAAAGGAGCTTTTAAAAACAGCAGTGCTTTGCTGCAATGGCTCGGTGACAGAAAAAGATGGTGCTTTAGAGCATATAGGCGACCCTACCGAAACTGCAATAATTGCGGCGGCAAAGGGTTTGGGAATTGAAAAAAATGATATAAATGAAAAATACCCAAGAAAGCTGGAGCTTCCGTTTGATTCCGACAGAAAGCTCATGAGTAGCGTAAATGAGATGGACGGAAAGCTCATTGTTATAGTAAAAGGCGCATTCGATATGCTAAGAAAAAGATGCAAGGAAGGAAATCTTGAGTATGCGTCCAAAATGACCGAAGAAATGAGTGCGTCGGCTTTAAGGGTTTTGGGAATTGCCTACAAAGAAATAGACTCCCTTCCTGAAAATCCAAGCAGTGAGGAACTGGAGAATGATTTAATTTTCTTAGGACTTGTGGGCATGATAGACCCGCCCCGACCTGAGGCTCGTGATGCTGTTGCAATTTGCAAAAAGGCAGGAATAACTCCTGTCATGATAACAGGCGACCATGTTATTACAGCCTCTGCAATAGCAAGAGAGCTTGGAATATTAACCAATGATATGCGTGCAGTTACAGGAGCCGAAATAGATGCTATGTCAGATGATGAGCTTAATAAAAATGTTTCCAAAATCGCAGTATATGCACGAGTTTCGCCCGAGAACAAAATAAGAATAGTAAAAGCCTGGCAAAGTCTCGGGAAAATTGTTGCAATGACGGGTGATGGCGTAAATGATGCACCTGCCTTAAATGCGGCAGACATAGGCTGTGCCATGGGAATTACAGGAACTGATGTTGCAAAAGGTGCGGCTGACATGATACTGACTGATGATAATTTCCAGACCATAGTCCATGCAGTATCGGAAGGTCGAGGCATTTATTCCAACATAAAAAAAGTTGTGGGCTTCTTACTTGGAACAAATATAGGCGAGCTTTTAACAGTGTTTGTTGCAATGCTTTTGTGGCACGAAACTCCACTTTTGTCAATGCAGCTTTTGTGGATAAATCTTGTTACCGACAGCCTGCCTGCCATAGCACTTGGCATGGAAGATGTTGAAGAAGATGTAATGTCGGAAAAGCCACGTCCTGCAGACGAGGGAATTTTTGCAGGTGGTCTTGGCATAAGAACTGTGATTTTCGGAGCGTTGTTTGCAATTCTTACTCTCATAGGTTATTCTTTGGGAAAAGGTGCAGCAGGTATTTCGGGCGGACAGACCCTTGCGTTTTTCACTCTTGCAATATCTCAGTTAGTGCATAGCTTTAATATGCGTTCAGAAAAATCCTTGTTTAAGATAAAAGTGTTTGCCAACAAAAAGCTTAATTTGGCAATAATAGCCTCAATTCTTCTTGTGATGTTGGTGTTGTTCTCTCCCATAAAGAGCTTTTTCGGATTTGTGGCATTGCCATTTGGATATTATATTCTGGGAATAATACTTACGCTTATTCCTATAGTGGTTATGGAAGGGTATAAGATATTTTTTAAAAAATAAAAGGGTAGTGCTTCTTTTAAAAAGCCAAAAGAAGAAAAAACTTTCCGAGGGAAATTTTCCCTCGGAACTCTTTTTTAAAAGTTAGATTTATTTTGGGTTAAAGTTTTGTTTTAATTAGTGGCTAATTTAAAAAGCCTTCTCCTTGAGGAGAAGGTGGGTTTTGCGTAGCAAAGCTCGGATGAGGTGTTAAAAGTTTTTTTGTTAGTGACTAATTTGAATAAAGTTATAGTTTTATTTTTCTTTCCCCTTTGCCAGGGGGAGGCCTACTTTTGGTGTCAAAAGTAGCAAAACCGCGGGGGGTTTCGATTCCCCCAAACCCTTAAATGAAGTGAACCCCAAAGTTTAGACAAAATTATATATTAAATTGCTTGATAATGAGTTCGGTACTGCACCGGACTCATTCCTTTTAGTTTCATCGAAATTCTTTCGTTATTGTAATAATCAATGTAT
>JAZURZ010000080.1:0-3179 GCA_045606465.1 Clostridia bacterium
CAAAGCAAAACCACAAAATACGAGCACGTTCTTCCCCAGCTTGTATCTGTGGAAGAGGATGATGACATTGATGGAATGCTAATACTTTTAAATACTGTGGGCGGTGATGTTGAGGCAGGGCTTGCAATTGCTGAAATGATTTCTGGAATGAAAAAGCCTACGGTTTCTCTTGTCCTTGGAGGAGGTCATAGTATAGGAATACCTTTAGCAGTTGCATCAGATTATTCTTTTATTGCTCCCTCTGCCACTATGACAGTGCATCCCTTAAGAATGAATGGTACAATTTTGAGCGTCAGCCAAACCTTTAAATATTTAGATAAAATGCAGGACAGAATAATACGTTTTGTAGTAAATAATTCAAATATATCCTTCGAAAAATTCAAAGAACTTATGATTTCTACTAAAGAAATTGCCACTGATATGGGTACAGTTCTTCTTGGAAATGCAGCAGTAGAGTGTGGTCTTATTGACGAAACCGGAGGTATTTCTAACGCCTTGGATAAGCTCTATTCCTTAATAGGAAAACAAAAAAGCAAAAAAGGATACAAAGGAAAAAAGTAGGGCTCATACCCCTGCTTTTTTCTTGACAAAATATAGCATATGATATATAATATGGTTAGTTTTGCTTAACTGACAAACTTATGCTAAATTTATTAAGAAAGGTTTTAAAAAAATTATGGAACAATATAAAATCACAGGCATGAGCTGTGCTGCATGTAGCAGTCGTGTTGAAAAAGCAGTATCTGCTCTGCCCAATATTGATTCGTGTTCAGTAAATTTGCTAACTAATTTCATGAGCGTTGAGGGGACTGCAACAGAAGAAGAAATTATAAATGCTGTAACAAAGGCAGGCTATGGGGCAAGCAAAAAGGGCACAGAAAATAACAAAAATCATGATGCAGATAATGACCTTGTTGATACCGAAACGCCTCTTCTTAAACGCAGATTGATATATTCTTTGGGGTTTTTGATTGTACTTATGTACTTTTCTATGGGGCATACAATGCTTTCCTTGCCCCTCCCCTCTTTTTTTCATGAAAACTATATTGCTCTGGGATTGGTTCAGCTTTTATTATGTATAGCTGTAATGATAATTAACAAGAAGTTTTTCATAAATGGATTTATGAGTCTTTTTCATAAATCACCCAATATGGATACTTTAGTTGCTTTAGGTTCAGGTGCTGCTTTTGTATATAGTTTGTATGCTCTTTTTATGATGACATCAGATATAGCAAATGCACATAAATACACTCATGAATTTTATTTTGAATCTGCCGCAATGATTCTTGCTCTTATTACTGTAGGCAAAATGCTCGAGTCGTACTCTAAAGGAAAAACTACAAACGCCCTTAAAGGCCTTATGGATTTATCGCCTAAAACTGCTGTAATTCTTATTGATGGAGTTAGAAAAGTTGTTCCTGTAGAGGATGTAAAAAAAGGCGATATATTCATTGTAAAACCAGGTGAAAGCATTCCTGTTGACGGAATTGTTCTCGAAGGTGAAAGCGCAGTAAATGAGGCGGTTCTTACAGGAGAAAGTATTCCTGTTGATAAGGGTGTTGGTGATGAGGTTTCTGCTGCTACTATAAATCAGTCGGGGCATCTTCGCTGCGAAGCAAGAAAAGTTGGCGAAGATACTACAATTTCTCAAATAATTCGTCTGGTTAGTGAAACATCTTCTTCTAAAGCACCAATAGCAAGCGCTGCAGACAAGGTTTCGGGAATATTTGTTCCCGTTGTAATTGTAATAGCTTTTATTACAACTATACTTTGGCTTTTCTTTGGTGAAGGCATAGGCTTTGCATTAGCAAGAGGAATTTCAGTGCTTGTAATAAGCTGTCCATGTGCTTTGGGATTGGCTACTCCTGTTGCTATCATGGTTGGTAATGGAGTTGCTGCAAAAAACGGAATACTCTTTAAAACCGCAACTTCACTTGAAGAGACGGGAAAGATTAAAATTATTGCAATAGACAAAACTGGAACAATTACTCAAGGCATGCCAAAGGTTACAGATATTATTCCTGTCGGAAAAATCGAAAAAGAAGAACTTCTTCTTATGGCATATTCACTTGAGTCTAAAAGTGAACACCCATTAGCGACGGCAATTGTGGAAAAAGCAGAGCTTGAAAAACTTTCAAAAAAGGAAATTTCAAATTTTTCTGCACATCCTGGAAATGGACTTTCGGGAATAATGGACAACTATTTTGTATTTGGAGGAAATCTCCATTTTATAAAAAGTCATGCAACGGTGTCAGAGGAAATTGTAAAAAAAGCCGAAGAACTTTCCATATCGGGCAAAACACCATTGTTTTTTGCAAAAGAAAATGAATTTTTAGGGATAATTGCAGTTGCCGATGTAATAAAGAAGAGCAGTCCCGAGGCAATAAGGCTTTTAAAGAAAATGGGTATTAAGGTAGTTATGCTTACAGGCGATAATGAGCTTACTGCAAAATCTATTGCTTCGCAAGCAAATGTAGATGAAGTTATATCAGGAGTAATGCCTGCTGGAAAAGAAGAGGTAATTTCAAATCTTCAAAAAAGAGGAAAGGTTGCAATGGTAGGCGATGGAATAAATGACGCCCCTGCACTTACAAGAGCAGATGTAGGAATTGCAATAGGTGCAGGAACCGATATAGCCATTGATGCAGCTGACGTAGTTTTGGTAAAAAGCGACCTCTCCGACGTGCCTGCCGCCATAAAACTTAGTCGTGCCACCTTAAAAAACATTCACGAAAATTTATTCTGGGCATTTATTTATAATGTTATAGGAATTCCACTTGCGGCTGGTGTATGGATACCAATCTTTAATCTCACACTCAACCCAATGTTTGGAGCAGCTGCTATGAGTTTGTCAAGCTTTTGTGTTGTAAGCAACGCACTTAGGCTTAATTTTGTAAAATTAAAAAAAGAAAAAAAGGAGAAATCTAAAATGGAAAAAACATTAATAGTCGAAGGCATGATGTGCCCCCATTGTGAGGCAAGAGTAAAGGGTGTTTTGGAAGAACTTCCTGAGGTTTCAAAGGCTGTAGTAAGCCACGAAAAAGGTACTGCAACTGTAGTTTTAACTAAAGAAATTTCAGACGATGTATTAAAAATGACCATTGAAAAACAAGGATATAAGGTTTTATAATACTTTTTTAACAAAAAAACACAAAAACTATTGATTTTTTAAAATATAT
>JAZURZ010000081.1:0-40524 GCA_045606465.1 Clostridia bacterium
TATTAAGAATGCATTAAAATATAGCATATATAAATAGGAAAGAAATTTTTTAAAAAACAAAAATTAACGACGAAAATAACGCATAAATAAATTATGCTTACAAATATATTGAAAAATATTGAGAGGAGAGAATACGACAAAAATGAAAGGAAAAACACTTAAATGGATAGCGTCGGCCACGCTTGCGGCATGCATTGCCCCGATGTTTTCGCTTCCTGCCTTTGCGGCAGAACAAACCTATTATGCATATCCTGCAAATCTTGATTTTGAGGATACTTATGCTAAATGGGCATTGGGCTGGGGAATGGCACACGAGGCTGTGGAAAACGAAAGGTATGGAAGGGCATTAAAACTAAAAGCCTCTGACACAATACATATCAACTTCGGTGACACCTCTTATTTGAGTCTTTACTATAATAAGGCAGTAAATTCAGGAAAACACATTATTGAATTTGATTATAAAATGCCAAGTGCAAATACAGAGATTGAAATGTATGCCTACTCGGTAAGCGACGCCGACACAAGTGTCATGGAATCGCAACGGGGAATGATAACCTTCAGTGGCACAAACCTTAAAAATTATCAGACGGGAGCAACTTTAGCGTCGGGAATTTCGGCGATTGGTGAATGGCGACATTGCGAGATGCTTGTTGACCTTGATGCAAACACCGCGCAGGTTTTCATAAATGGAGCTCCAAAAGCCACTTTGAATTTGTCAAATATGTCAATTCACGGTCTTGCAAGAATATCCTTTAGGGTTCCAGAGTCGGCAGGGTATGCTCTTATGGATAATATCATCATAAAAGCAGCGCCTGCAAAGGTAAGCGTTAAAGCTACCTACACCAGAGACAGAAGAGTAAGGCTTGATTTTGACCAAAGTATGCCTGGCTTTTCAACATCTGATGTGACAGTTACAGCAACTCCTCCCGGAGGGACGGCAGAAAGCGTGGCAGTTACCAATGTTACAAGGTCAGATTTGAAGATTGTTTATCTTAGATTGGCAAAAGTGATTAATGGATATGACTATACTGTCAATGTAGGAGCAAACTCAATTTATGGCACAAGCGTTGCGGCTACATCAAGCTACGCACCTGTCGAAGTTGGAATAAACCAAAGCTGGAACTTTGAAAATGGCTTTGAGGGAACGTCAAACCTTGACCAGACCCTCACAACAATAGAAACCGACGCCAACAGAGGCAGCTACTTAAAATATAATGGTAATGAGGAAATCAAATTCCTTGCTGACGATAGCTTTGATGAGAGTGAATATGTTGTGTCTTATGATGCGAGACTTGACAGCCAAAGCACAAAAAAGAGCATTGAGGTAGATACCCTCGACGCTGATGGCAACAATGCGAACCTTGAAATGTGGTGGACTGATGGAAACATCGCAGGCCACGAAAACAGTGGACGCCTTGAAAGATTAGAAGCCTTCGGAATGGATACATGGTACAGAATAGATAATATAATTGATGTATCAAATGGAACTGCGATGGTCTATATGGACGGAGTGCTCATAGGTACAATTCCTGCAAGTGCGGCATTCCCCGAAATGGAGCCAATTGAAAGCTTAAAAGGAACTTCCATTTCATTAGAGCAAGGCGCAATTGATAATGTAAGAATTAAAAATGTGTCGGGCGCATATAACGCAACACTTTCGGCAAATGACAATAAATTGTATGTTGACTTTGACGAAACTACAACGGGACTTTCCTCATCAAGCTTTACGCTAACCAAAACCCTGTCGGGAACAACAACCTCCCAAAGCTTTGCTCTTAGTTATCAGGATGGAACAAGGGCAGTGCTTGAGCCTTCCGGCGGTCTTACAAATGGAGCAACCTATAATTTAACTCTTAATAATGTAACTTCATTTTTAGGAAAGAGCCCCGCAAATGCAAACCTTTCGGTAACAATAAAAGCAGAAACCATTGGCGATATACGATTTGAAGACTCTTTTGGAAACATAAGCGATTCTTCGGCGGTTTCTCCCAAGACTCGCAAAATTATAATCCCCTATCCTAATGGAGTATCAACAGAGGGAACAGTTGAGCTTTTGTGCGGAACAACTCCGACTTCCTTTACAACAAGCTATGATGCAACAACAAAAGCATTAACTCTTACATTAAGTGACTTCCTTAGCGGCGAAACAACCTATACCATAAAGCAAAGCGGCTGGAAGAATGCTTCGGGTGTAAGCTATTTGGCAAGCGAAACTGAATTTACAACCCTTGCGGAAAACGCATCGGTACTTCCGACGGGAGAATATTTAGAGGTAAAGGAAATCAACTATCAGACTAACGAAATAACTGCGGTAGTTAAAAATATGCCGACTAATAAAATGACGGCGATACAGGTTCTTCGCCCAGGCAAAACTCTACAAGATGTTCGAAGCGAAGGAATACTTGCCCTTTGCTACATCGGACAACCGACCATGGGTGAAAAGGAAAGCGAATTTACCTTCTATGCTGCAACCGACGGAGAATATACAATCTATGCAAATGTCGGCGGTACAATGGTAAGCCTTGGCTCGGAGATATATCATAATCTCGGAGCAAGCGTAACTCTTACTCAGAACGGAAAAGAAATAACTGATTTTGCAAACATTGCAAGTGGCGTTCCGCTAAAAGCAACCCTTCTTATAGATAATAGCTGTCAGAACAATTGCGACTATATGCTGGTTTGCGGCATTTATAAAGGGAATAAGCTTGTTGGAGTAAATTCCGCTACAGACACAATCACAAATGATATGCCTACTGATACAAAGAGTGTAACTCTTGAAATCGGACAGACTACAGAGTTTGATAAAGTAAAGGTCTTCGCATGGCGAGACTTAACAAAACTTGTTCCCATTGTGGGAAGTCTTGAGATTAACCAATAAAAACCTTTTTTGGAAAATAAATAAAGTGAAAAATAAAAAACAAAAAAAAGGAGAATACAATTATGAAAAACAAAAAGAAAATTTCATTGGTACTTGCAATCAGCCTTATTATGAGCTTGCTTTGCGTAGTTCCTGCAAGTGCGGCAACATATCCTTTCCAGTACTATAAACCTGGGACAGTTTGGGACTTTGAAACTGGTTATGTTGAGGGCGATCCGAAAGTTCTTTTAGAAACAGGAACACCTACAGGTAATGCACTAAAGCTTTTGACTGGTGCCCAGATAAATATCTATTTCGGTCCCAATAGTAACCAACAGCGTGATTGGGCTTTGGGCGATGGCGATTATTTGATGAGCGTGGATATTATGATGTCAAAAGTTCATGCAAACTCTTTGTTTAGAACCTATGTTGCGACAAGAAAAACCAGAAACCCTGACACATGGTCTGCGCAAGAAGTTTTGTGGTCTGCAAGTGGTGCACAATTCTCTGTGGGTTACGGGGGCGGAGCGACAGGTGCCCCTGGATATGAGAAAAATCAGTGGGTACACCTTGACTTCCTTTTTCACTTTGGTGAAGAAATTCGTATAGAAAAGGACAAGGAGGGCAACGAAAAGAAAGTGCGTGTACGTCCTACCGTTGATGTGTATCAGGATGGAAAATACACTGGAACTGTGGATTTGACAGTTCCGGTTGAAAACCAGAGAATTGATGGTATGTGTGGAATAATCTGGCAGATGAATGACTCATCGAAAACCGAGCCGTCAGGCTATGTTCTTTTGGATAACTTCCAGGTAAGAGCTTTTGATGAGAACATTTCATCAAATCTTGAAATGACAGACAAAAATGAGCTGAAGATGACAGTTTCAGAAACCTTTGCAGACCTTAAAAAAGAGCATATTACCTTAACACGCCAACCCTTGACAGGCGGTCTTGAAGAGAAAATCGACTTTGAAATTTTGGAAGCAAAGGGCGACACCATCACAATAAAGCCTGATGTTCTTGACAGTGGCTATAAATACACAGTTGATGTTTCAAAGCTTAGCACATTTGATAAGGTTATTCCCCAGGCAAGCGTTGACTTTTACAAAACAACCGATGTAAATTATTTCTGGGATTTTGAAAGTGGCGAAAGCTTTAAGGGAACTAAGAATGAGCACGCATTTGTTTTAGAAGAAAAAAGAGGAAAGGTGCTTGATATAAATGGAACTGACACACTTTCCTTTAAGATGGATGAAAAGCTTGAAAGCGGAAGATATATTGTTTCTTATGATGTAAAGCTTGACGAGGGCGACAAAAAAATAGGCTATATCCGCCCAGCAGTTGATAAAGCGTTTGGTAACTATGTAATTTTCGACCCTGCAAATGGCTTCCAGGCAATAGATAATGTTCAAACTCAAAGCTTTATCGGCGGAGCGAAAAAAGAGCTTGAAGCAGGCGTTTGGTACAGAATGGATAACGTTTTTGACTTAAATAAAAAGACTTCAAACATTTATATTAATGGCGAATTCTTTGGAGAAACAAGACTTTGGGACAAAATGGCTTCAAAGAACACGCCAATGACAGGCTTTAATGGCATTAATGTTCAGTGGATAGAGGGAGCAGCAAGCCTTGACAACATAAGAATCAAGGACTTGGACGGAAAATATAACGCAAGCGCAACTCTTGAAAACGACAAGCTTTATGTTGATTTTGAAGAAACAACACTTGGACTTAAAGCCTCAAACTTCTCAGTGGCAGTTTCAGACTCAATGTACGAAAAGGGCTCAAAAGTAGGTTTTGACCTTATTTATCAGGATGGTGCAAGAGCAACACTCCAGCTTAAAGAACAACCCACAGAAGGAAAGTACTACCATATCGAATTAAATGGAGTAACATCTTTCTTGAATAGTAAAATAGAAGATAACACAATTTTGGCAGTTGCACAAGGTGCAGAGCAGAGTTACATAAAGGAAATTAAACTCATTGACGCATATGGCAACAAGACAGATGTTGATAAGGCAAGCTCTGCAACCAAGGCGATTGAGGTTTCAATTCCCAAGGGTGCAAAGGACGACGTGGCAAATGGCGCAATCGTTGTTGACGCTGCTGGCACACCAGTCAGCGGAAATTTGAGCTATGATAGTGCTAAGAGAACAATGACTCTTACACTTAACACACTCATTGGCGCGAATGCTTCCTGCAATGTTTCAGTAAGCGGAATCCTTGACGAAAATGGAGTGGCATACCCCGCAGCAACCGCTTCTTTTGACACACCAGAAGAAATTTTAGACTTTGCAGATCTCAAACTTACAAAGAGCTCAGGCTCTGCAAAAGTTTCATTCAATTGCGTAAACACAAAGGAAAACTTTGAAGGCTATGTAGTTGTTTCAGGCTACAAGGATGGCTTCTTAACCTATGCAGACGTAAAGCCTGTTGAATTGTCTAAAAATAGTGCAGAGATTAAAACAGAAGTTACCTTTACAAATGAAAAAATCGCAGAGTGTGACACACTTTCAACATATATCTGGAATGGCTGGACAAATATAAGCCCGATTATGCAAAATGTGGCACAATAAAATTTGTTTTAAAATTACTTACTCTCAAAAGCAAAAAGCTAAAATCTGCCTTTTGCTTTTGAGGTAAGAAAAAAACATTTTTTAAATTATTTTAAGGAAATAGAGCAAAAATGCTTTATTTTATAAAATGGTAAATTAAGAAAATTAAAATTTTTCAAAAAAAGACAATGTCGCAAATTAATGAAAGTTTTTTTATCAGGCAAAAGAAAAACTTCCATCTTGCCCAATTTGTTAGCAGGAAAAATAAAAATGTAATAAAAAACTTTAAAATTCACGCTCACACAAAGTTTTGCTACGTTTTAATTTTTTCTTGCGTGGCAAAGAAATTTTTTAAAAAATTTTAATTTTCAAGATTTAGCAAAATCTCTTCAATTTTTAAAAGGAGGAAATAAAAAAATGAAAAAGAAACTTATTTCAGCCCTTATGGCTGTAACAGTTTTAACAAGTGCTTTTAGTATGATTGCAAGTGCAGAAGTGCCCTATAAGGGATACTTCTCAGGCGGAACATACAATCTTTCCCTAAACGCAGTTCAGGACTTTTCTGAAGACTTGTCAGGTGTTTCAAAGCAATCAAATAGTGACATGCAGATTTCTACAGTTCACGGTTACGGAAACGTTATAAACCTTGACAACAGTCAAACTTATGTCATGAACCTTCCTGAGGTTATGGACCCATCAAACAAATATTTGTTGAGCTTTGACATGAAAATTCCTAAAAATGATCAAGACAGAGGACATTTTGAGATTTTCTCAAACACTACAGAGGATACCGAAACCTTCTCAAAGATTGATTTTCTCATGACTTATAACGGAAGATTCTGGGATAACACCTTTAACGTTGCTTTGGGCGGACATTCTAATATGTACACCAGCGACTGGGTGCATATTGATATGATTTTCAATTATGAAGAAAATATGCTGCTTGTTTATTCTTCTAATGGAGCAGACGGTAGCACAAGTTTAAGTTCTTCAACTGATAACGCCGCAAGAGAAATTAATCAGATTAATAAAATTCAGTTCCGTATGTACGATCTTGCTCCTGGTGATGACAGCAGATGGTATTTTGATAACATTTATTTAAACAAAATCGAAAACAATACTGATGCAGGCGATGGAATTATTAAGCGTGTTGGCTCAAATAAGCTTGAGATTAACTTCTTAAAAACTCTCAGTGCTACAACTGATTGGGAATCAGATTTAAAGGTTACACGCACAGCGTTGGATGGCTCGGTAACTGACGAAGAGGTAACCTTCTACTTAGACGAGTTTTCTAACAATAAGGTTGTTATTGAGCTTGAAGACTTTAAAGCAGGCTACAAATACAAGGTGACAACATCAGCAAAGTCAGCTTCAGGATTGGATTTAACAGTTCCCGAAGTTAAAGTAGCTGCTCAAAACAAATTTGACGTTTCATGGGATTTTGAAAATGGTCCTATGTCAGGTTTTGCTGCAAGCGATCGTGGTCTTGGCGGTCAGGCATCTGTTTTGGAGAGCTGGAGTATGCCTTTCAAGATTCCTGAAAGTGTAGGCGGAACATATTTGTTGTCATATGATTTTTATGATAGAAAAAACTACCGCACAACAATCTATTCAGGTGCCGGAAATGCAGCACTGTCTAGTATCTCTGATGGTGACGGATTTAGAAGATATAAGGAAAACGGATTTGCCACTGGTAATTACGCATTTTCGGGAACAACAAGCAATGGCCTTATCGGAGCACATATGCTGCCTACCGGTGTTTGGTACAGATTTGACCATGTGATGTATATTGATGAAGGCTATGCAGATGTATATATTGATGGTGTTTATGTTGCAAAGCAGCCTTTGTGGGATGCATGGCAATCAGCGGAAACAAAGAACAACCCAATAGCAGTATTTAAGGGTACTCAACTATATGGACAAAAAGGAACAATTATAGACAACGTAAGAATTAAGAGTATAGAAAACACATATAATGCAACTCTTAGTGCAAAAGACAAGTATGTGTTTGTTGACTTTAATGAGACAACTCTTGGCTTGACTGAAGACAATTTTGCTCTTAGCATGAAGTCATCACCTACTGCTGATGCAGAAGACGTTGATTTTACTTTGGCATATACAAATCAGACAAGAGCAGTTCTCGAACTTGATTCAAATATAGTCGGCGGAGCAACCTATACTGTAAGAATGACAGGAGTAGCTTCAACTTTCGAAACTCCTCTTGCTTCAAATTCAGTTTCCTACACTGTTCCTTCAATGGCAAACAATGTAAAATTTGTTAACACTGATGGAGAAGAAAGCGAAAAAGACGCAGTAGCATCTGACACAAATGAAATTAAAATTTATTTCGAAAATGGTTTAGATGAAGCTACATCTGCTTTGGATTACTCACTTGTAACAGGCGAAGACACTGTTTCATTGACAGAAAGCTATGATGAAGAAACAAAAGTTCTTACACTTACTTCTGCAACACTTTTGGGAGCAGGTAAGGATTACACCTTCACCTTCACAGGTGCAGCTGACTCGAGCTTCAACTACTATGATGATATTGAAATCAACTTCACAACAGGCGCAGCTGTTACAAAGCTTTCTAACCCAACCCTTACAAATGAAACTGTAAGCGTTCCTTATGTAAACACAGGCGCAGCAGCTACCTATAAGGCAATCTTTGCGTCATACAATGGAACAAAGCTTGAAGCTGTTTCAATAAAGGATTTAACAATCGCTGCTGACGAAAAAGACACAGCTACAGCTACAGGCGAAAACCTCGGCTCATATACAAAGCTTTCAGTATTTGTATGGGATAGCGTAGAGGCAATGAACCCCAAAACTTCACCAGCAAGCAACTAATATTGTTGCATTTGATGGAGACTGGGTTGGACTTTAGTATTATAAAAGTAGATTTTATAATAGATAACAAAACTCACATGTCCTGAGAGTCTTTAGGTAGGGTGCTGCCGATAGCTTCGGCAGCGCCTGACCCTCGGGCAAAACAAGAAAAGAATTGTTAAAACAAGCAAATAAGAGAAATAAAAAGATTTTAAAAAAATCTTTTGAAAGGATAGATTATGAAAAAGATAATTGCAAGCATACTAACTTTATGCATGGCACTACAGTTTTCCTTCACTGTATCTGCCCAGACAAATTACGCATTGGTAGATTTCTCCTCAGGAGGCGAAGTTCTTGAAAATATGGCATTTAATACAGGCTCCGACTCGGCAATTGTTGCCAAAGGAGATGGATATGCCTTGCAACTAAAGACATCGAGCACATTAGGTGTTGGCAGTCGCTCTTATACACTTGGCTCTGCTTTTAGTAACTCAATGTACTACGATGGCTTAAAAGTAACAGTGTCATATTATGATGAAGGAAATGGACACTTTATAATTCAATATACAAATCATGCAGAAGTGAGTTCAATAACCGATCCAATTCGCATGACAAACACAGGCGAGCTTATGGAAAAAACCTTTACACTCTACGATTTTAGTCCCGAGCATAGCGGCATTTCCATAAACCTATACAACGAAGTAATGAGTCAGTCTGCAGCTGATGTTTATATAAAAAGTCTTAAATTAGAAAAAACCGGGAAGTATTTTCCCGCTCACATAGAAGAAAATGTTGTGACTGTTGGAAACCAGTTTTTCACAGGTGAAACACCAAGTATTTCATTAAAAGCAAACAATTATACCTCTGCAAGAATTCCTATAAGCTATGAAGTTGTGATAACTGATGTTTATGGAAATCAGAGCACATCCTACACTGGAACAACAAATTTTACAAAAGGAATTTCATCAAAAACAATAACCCTTGCAAACTCAAATATTCCATATGGAGTGTATGACGCAACCATAAAGATTAAAAACACATCCGACAGCGACATGTATCGCGAATTTAAAACAAACTTCTCTATGAGTGTTGCAGCAGAACAAAGCGACGATTTTTGCGTGAATGTTCACACTGGAAATTATACTGACAGAAATCCTGCAAAGAGTATGCCGCTGGTTAGAAAAATGGGTTGCGATATGGTGAGAACAGGAATTCCTTGGAGCAATGTTGAAACCTCAAAGGGAGTTTATTCACTTCCCCAGTCGGTTTACGACACCTGCACTTATGCAAGCCAAAATGACATTGAAATATTGCTTACACTAAATGGAAACAATTCTTTATACCATGATAGTGAGTATCAGAACTATGCAAACTCTACAGGAAGGTATTACTTCCCTCAAAGCGAGGAGTCCATTAAAGCATTTGGAAATTATGTGGCATATGTAGTGGGTGAGCTTAAGGGAAAAGTAAAACATTTTATGATATGGAATGAATTTGAGGGAACCTGCTTTAATCGTCCTACCGAAATGTACAGATATGCAGCACTTTTAAAGGAAGCATACAAGCGTGCAAAAGAAGCAAACCCCGATTGTGTAATTATCGGAGGGTCTGGTATGGAGCCCATACTTTCCTGGGCAGAAGAATATTTTAACTACAATGGTGCAAACATGAGTGACGCAGTGGCATTCCACCTTTACAAAAACTGGGTTGGAAAGGGCGACCATCTTGCAGGCGAGGTAGAAGCTATTTTTAACCTTTTAAAGAAAAACTACTCATGGCAGCATTTCCCCATGTGGGTTACAGAGTCAGGATTCTCAACAGCAATCGGCTTAAACACTGAAGATGAGCAATATGCAAATGCAATAAGACTCTACATAATGGCTAAAGAGAAGGGAGTAGATAAATATTTCTACTACGACTTTAAAAATGACAGAATTGACAGGGCGCAAACACAAGGAAACTTTGGTTGCATATATATGCACACTGAAAAAAAGAAGGTGCCCTATTCTGCAAAGCCTTCATTTGTTGCCTTTGCAAACATGAACAATCTTTTAGCAAAAGCCGAAATTGTAAGTTCCACAACCAATAGCGACGGAGTAAAAATATATAACTTCTTAAGACCCGATGGCAAAAATGTCTGGGTAATGTGGACTGGAAGTAAAACCAAGATTTCCACAACTGTATCGACAGGAAAAACAACTCTTGCAAATGTTGACCAATATGGAAACAGAACCACTCTTACAGGAACAAATGGTAATTTCACAGTGACAGTTTCTGAAATTCCCACATATCTGGTTGAGGCATAAGAGAGTTTAATCAAAAAAATTGTCTATTAGACAAAATTAAAAAAACATAGGAAAAAGGCAAGACAAAAAAGCAAAACAAAAAAAGGAGGACGAAAAATGAAAAATGGCTTAAAGAAATTTGTGGCAATGCTTTCTGCTTTCTCCATTGTAATGGGAATGACAGGGGTCTTTGCTGCAGAGGAAACAGCGGCACCAGAAGAAAAGCCAGAGGCAGGTGCGTACATAACCTTTAACGCACAAAAGCCCGAACTTTCTAACATGTCAGTAAAGTTTGGCAAAAGCAACGAGCTTTTGTCAACAAAAACAATAGTTGAAAGGGACGGAAGAAAGGGCTGGGAAATGCCACTGCAATCGACAGAATGGAAAGATGAAACTATTTATATAAATGTTTCTGACAAATATGCATTTAATATGAATGACTATTCTTCTTATCGACTCGAAGTGGATTACTATGACCAAGGCGAAGGTTGGTTTGTTACAAGGTATGATGCAATGGCTGAGCCGTGGAACAATGTTCCCCAGAACGCAATAAATCTTGGCAGAACAAAAATGAAAGGCTCCAATTCTTGGAAGACTGCAACATTTACACTTGATTATCCCAAGTTTAAAAATGGAGTTAATGGCGCTGATATTTCAATAGGAAACGTTGACTATGGAGTTGACTTTGCAGATGGCGCGGTTGTAATTGGAGAAGTAAGACTCTATCCTTTAGACACCAAAGCAAGTGTTTTGGTTCATGCAACCACTGACCATATAGGAAACAACTTCTTTTCCGATGAAAATGTTTCAGTAAAGCTTGACATTTATAATACTACAAGGGAAAAGCAAAATACTCAGATTAAAATAACAGTTTATGACTATGATGAGAAGATAACCCATGAGGACAGCTTTGATATAGAGCTTGCAGCGGGTGAGCATATCACAAAACAATATGAATACTATTCAGAGGCAAGGTCAGTTTTCGATATGTATATAGAGGCAATTGCAGATGGAATTCACTCCACTGAAAAAATACAATTTTCAAGTTCTATGGCACCTGAAGGACCTAACCCCTTAATGGGAACAAACACTCATAGTTATACATATTCCGCAAAGGACCCTGCATATTATGCTCCTCTTATTGAAAGAGCGGGAATAAGCATGCAGCGTGAAACAATAAGATGGAATATGTTTGAGACAGCAAAAGGCGTTTATGGTCCCACCAAAATGATGGAAGAAAGAGAGAAGGTTTGGGAGCAATATAATGTTGGATTCATGGGAATTATTGCCCAGGATACCCCGAAAACTCTATATCAAGAAGGGTGGGCAAGAGGCGAGGAAGCCGAAAATGCCTGCGTTGAGTATGCAAAAGCAGTTGTAAGACATTATAAAGGTAAAATTAAACATTATGAAGTATTTAACGAGGTTCAGTCAGAAATTTACCCTGGTTGTGACGCTCAATGGTATGTAAGACTTCTAAAGAGAATATACACTGCAATAAAAGAAATAGATCCTGAAATTTGTGTTATAGCAGGTGTTACATCTGAAATTCCCATAGCGTGGATTTCTGAAGTTTGTGAATCTGCACAAGGTTATTATGACGCATTTTCAATTCACCCCTATACAATGGAAATTGACCCGACAACATCTGACAGATATGGCGCAATTTTGGGTTGTAGAAAAGCGATGGATCAATCAGGAGCGGAAGGAATACCCCTCTGGCTTACAGAGCTTGGTTGGCCTACAAACTTCCACGAATATCAACATCAGGCAGCGTATATGATACATTTCTATGCACAGGCATCAAGACCTGAGTTGGGGGTTGAAAAGGTTCTTTTCTATGACTTCATGGACGATGGTTCAAGAGAGGACGCACGTGCGTCAAGAGAAGATACCTTTGGTATCATAGAAGAATGGAAACATTATGAAACTCCTCACCTTGCAAAGCCTGCATTTGTTGCAGTGTGTAATATAGACTATCATTTAGCAAATGCTACTTTGAAAAATGTAAGCGACAGAGAATATGAAAATCTTATTACATATCAGTACGAAAAGCCAAATGGCGAGGATGTTTTGCTTGCGTATGCACATCCTGAAAAGAAAGAATACACCTTTGATTTCGGCAATAGCGATGTTAAGGTATATGATATGTATGGAACTGAGCTTGATGTATGGAGCGAAGACGGAAAAATAACACTTGTTCTCGATTACAAACCAAAGTATATTATAGGAAATTTTGAGGATTATGAGATAACCGATGCTGTAATTGGAATAAATGGTGTAGAGTACGATGTTCCTTACGATGACGTGTTGGATCTTAAGTTAACAAGAACAAAGGATATCAATGCAAATATTGAGCTTAAGCTTCCAGAAGGCGAAACAGTAATAGTTGAAGAAAACAATGGTTTTGTTGGAAGTGAAGCTATTATAAAGCTAAGAGCAAGAGGTCTTATAGGAACAAGCGAGGATGTTGTTGTTCTTGTAAAGGATGAGCAAGGAAATCTTTTAAGAGAAATTCCTGTAACCTTAAATTACACTGAGCCTATAAACTTCAGCTTTAAAACAAGAGTTTTTGACAACTCAAGCTTTAAAAGATGGGTGGGAGTTATAACTATAAGAAACAATAGCCACTCTCACGCAATCAGCGGAAAAATAGACTTTAAATCTCCTTCGGAATTTGTGGAAAAGATAAAGAGCATAAAAATGCCCGAAATCCCGCCCGATACCGAAAAGGAAATTAGGTTTAATCTTCCCGAAATTAAGAACTATAAATCATATTTCATGGACGTTGATGTGGTTCTTGATACAGGTTTTACAAAGAGCTTTAACTTCTACAGCGACTGTTCGGCAGCAACCTATGCAGAGGTTAAGCCCACAATCGATGGTGTTATGTCGCCTGGAGAATGGGACGAAAGAATGAGCTTAAGAATGGCTGAAGGGTCTGAATACTTAGACTTTACCTTTGGAACAGGCTCATATACTGGTGCTGACGACCTTTCGGCAAATGTGTTCTTTGAATGGGACGAAGACAACTTCTATATGTTTGCAAAGGTAAAAGACGATGTATTCTCTCAGGAGCAGCTTGGTGATGGTATGTGGCTTGGCGACTCAATTCAGTTTGGTATGACCTATACAGGTGCTCAAAAGGATGGAGTGCAGGCGTTTACAGAAATTGGTCTTGCAAAGCTTTCAACAGGCGAATATATTGCAAGATATACCAACGAAAATGGTGCAACAGGTCAAAACAAGGATTCTGAGCTAAAAGTTACTCAGGAAAATGAAATGACATATTACGAGCTTAAAATGCCATGGTCAGAGCTTATTGTAGATGATACTGTCATAAAAGGCGGCGACAGAATAAGATTTAATATTATTCTTAACGAGGACGATGGCGAAGGAAGATATGGCTGGCTTGAGTATTCTTCAGGTGTAGGTCAGATAAAGGACGCAACATTGTTTGGAACACTCAATCTGATGGATACAAGGGATTATTCGAAGCAGGCAATAGCTTACAATGTAACAAGCTTTGAGGCTCCTTATGAAGACACAATCGAATTAGAGGTTTCAAAGAGATTAAATGATGCAGCAACCATTGAGGTTGTAGCACCCGAGAGCGGAAAGCTTAAAGTGCTTGAAAACAATGGCTTTGTTGGAAATGAGGCAATTGTTAAACTTCAGGGCGTAGGATTTGATGGTGAGTATGACATTGTAAAGGTTATTGTAAAAGACGCAGCAGGTAACGTTGTAAGCGAGCAGGATATTGACATAAGCTACAAGAGCGCAGTAAGTGTTGAGTTAAAGACAGAACCTGAAAGCCTTAAAAATCTTGATAAATGGATAGCAACTGCGGTTGTTAAGAACAATAGCAACGAAAGAGCAGTTAAGGGAAGCTTAAAGTTTGTAGCTCCTGAGGCAATAGCTTCATTAATAGGAGAAATTGAAATTCCTGAAATTGCTGCGGGCGAAAGCGCTGAAATTGCTTTTGATTTGCCTGAAATTGACTATAATACATATAGCATGAAAATGCAGGCAACCCTTGATAGCGGATACACCGAAGAATATGAAGTGTTCGGAAACTGGTTAAGTGCCGCTTATGCGACCACAGCACCTGTAGTTGATGGTGTAATGTCACCAGGAGAATGGGATGACACAAGCTGCTTAAAGCTTACATCGGATAATTTCCACTTAGATTACTCAATGGGTGGTGGAACAATGGAAGGCGATGACGACCTTTCTGCTGACGTTTACATAAAGTGGGACGAAGACAACTTCTATATGTTTACAGAAGTTACCGACGATATTTACTTCACAAAGAGTGCTATATATCATATGTGGCACATTGACAGATCAACAACCAGAATTGAATCATGGGAGGGTGACTCTCTCCAGATTGGTATAGCAAACGACATTGGAAGAGTAAGCGATAAGACAGCGTTTACAGAACTTGGTTTTGCACATCTTGCAGACTACGGCGGCCCATGGATTACAAGATATACCAACGAATCGGGTCTTGCGGCAGAAACATCTGACAAATCTCAGCTGCAGGTAATAAATAATGGCACCAAGACCTGCTACGAGGTGGCAATACCCTGGACAGAGCTTGTTGCAAAGAGCGAAGAAATAGGGGAAAACAAGTTCTTAAGATTTAATATCATTGTAAATGAAAATGACTATGAAGGAAGATATGGCTGGTTAGAATTTGCCGGCGGTATCGGAGAATCAAAGAATCCGTCGTTGTTCGGATGGCTCAAGCTGGTTGGCAACAATTAAAGGAATAAGGAGAATGCGTATCATGAAAATTAAAAGATTTTTATCGATTTTGGTATCTTCTGCATTAGTATTTGGAAACATCGCTTTTGCAGAACACACATTAAAATCTGACCCTGTAGGCGAAACAATTATTGTAGAGGGTAGCATTGACAAAAGCGTAAGTGCTAAGACCGCAGCGGTATCAGTAAACATTCTCAAGCTCGGAAAAACAATTTCCGAGCTTGAGGAGATAACTCAAAAGATAATAGATGGAACTGCGACAACTGAAAGCCTTACAGATGTTTTGGCATATTCAGCACAGGTTCCTGTAAATTCCGACAGAACTTTTAAAATTGTTGCACCTATCAATGGCGACAGTGGTTTATACACAGTTTATGTTGACTATGAGGGTAACACATCTAAAAAAGGCGTTGAGTTCGGATTTGTAAAGCTTGCAGATAACATTGTGGCTGTTGGTAAGCTTCTTGGAGCAACAAGCGCGCAAGAGGCAATCCAAAAAATGAATGAAGAGTGGATTATGCTTGACTTTGAGAATGAAGTTTATTCCTCCTTAAATTCAGATGAGGTTGCAAAAGCATACTATGGACTCGTGCAGGAAGAGGGTTTTGAAAAGGAAGAGGTTGATGTAGCAGAAACCTACTTTGACAGAGCTTGTGCACTTCAGGCTTTGGAAGAGGGCAAGGGCGATGTAGAGGAAACTCTTGAGCTTTTGGGAATTGACGAAAAAGACGACCTTTATCTTTATGCAGCTACCAAAAACTTAAAGGCATCAATTGCCATAGAAGAAAACTTAGAGGACAAAGATTGTGTAAATCTTGAAGAGTATGAGACAGCTCTTACAGAAGCGGTAGTTCGTGCATTCGTTTTGTATCCTGATGGAACAGGCGATGTAAGAGATGTAATCACTGACTTTGCAGACGAGATTGGAATAAAATCTCCAACTACAAACTTAGATGTTTATGCTAAATTGGCAGGAAAATCTTACGATAGCTTTGCAGATGTTAAGAAGGCATATGATGATGCAGTTGAAGAAGTAAACGAGAAGAAAAACGACTCATCGGATAAAGGCAACAGAGGCCCATCTTCATCAGGAAGTTTCTCAACAGTAGGCGTCCCCGGAATTGAAGTTGACCCCACTCCTGTAGGAGGACAAATAGATAACGAAGCTAAAGCATTTGACGATTTGGATGAAGCTGCATGGGCAAAAGATGCAATCACAGCATTGCACCAGAAGGGAATTGTTTCAGGTAAAGGCGAAAAGAAATTTGCTCCAAACGATTCTTTAACAAGAGAGCAGTTTGTAACAATGCTTGTAAATGCATTTGGACTTACTGAAACCGAAGAGCAGGTAAGCTTTGAAGACGTAAACTCATCTGACTGGTTTGCGAAATATGTAAAGATTGCAGTTCAGAATGGTGTTGCAAGCGGTATGGGAGCAGAGTTTGGTATTGGTCTTGAAA
Organism: Clostridia bacterium; assembly: GCA_045606465.1. GTDB lineage: Bacteria > Bacillota > Clostridia > UBA1381 > UBA1381 > CAKSQL01. Next base: position 16,757 of record JAZURZ010000081.1, read on the forward strand.
TTACAAGACAGGATATGGCAGTAATGGTTATGAACACTGTAAACAAGCTGGGACTCGGACTTGCTACAAGCGACGAGGATGTTCAATTTGCAGACGATGCTGAAATTTCAGACTATGCAAAGGATTCAGTAAAGACCTTAAAAGCAGCAGGAATAATCAATGGTATGGGTGATGGAAACTTCAATCCCAAGGGCGTAAACACAAGAGCTCAGGCTGCAGTTGTAATATACTCAGTATTGAACGCTATAGGAAAGTAAAAACTAAGAGAAAGGAAAGGTACAAATATGAAAAAATTATTAGCATTATTTATGGCTTTGGTACTCTCTGCCTCTTCATTTACTTCCATTGCTTTTGCGACTGATGAGGTTGCAGCAGAGAATGTTGTGGCTGAGGAAGAAGTAGTTGAAGAAACAACAGCCGAGGAAGCTATAGCTGAAGAAACAAAAACTGAAGAGGTTGAAGTTAAAGTAGATGAAATGACCGAAGAGGCTCGCAAGTTTGTTGAGTATTTTGAGGTTCTCGATACTGAAGCAGGACTTGAATATGATGTTACAAGAGCAGAATTTGCAGTTTATCTTGCAAGAGTGCTTGGAATGAACGAGTATTCACAAACTGAAATCACATATTATAATGACGTGACTTCAGAGCATTGGGCAGCAGTTTGCATTAACAATCTTGCTGAGATTGGTGCACTTACAATAGGAGAAGATAAGCTTTTCAGACCTAATGACAGTATTAAAATTGAAGAAGCTGTAAAGATTATAATTAATCTTTTGGGCTATGAGAACAGCGCTGCATTAAAAGGTGGCTTTGCTGAGGGTTACATGGGCGTGGCTCGTCAGCTCAGACTTCTTGAAAATGTTTCACAAAGCGGAAACCTTATAAATTCTGATGCCGCAGACCTTCTTTTGAACATGATAAACATTGACATCTATGAGGCAACCTTTGAAGATGGCGACATTTTGTATCGTGCAGTTGAAGATAAGGGAATTCTTGCAATTTACAGAAATATGTATATTATAGAAGGAACTGTAAGAGCAGTTCATGAAACTGCTTTGCATGAGGGCGACGAACTTGATGGTTCAATCCTTATTGACAACACAAGATATAACTGGTCAGGTGACAGCCAATATATAGGTCACTATGTAAAGGCATACTACACACAAGCAAGTGAGACTGATATTCCTGAAGTTGCTTTCATGATTTCAAAGACAAGCGCAGAGAACATTTTGACAATTGATGCAAAGAACATCGAGTCTTTCTCAAGCGACTATGTTTTGGAATATTACAAATCAGAAAACTCTGCTAAGACAACAAGAGTAACAATTCCCAGAAATGCAAGCGTAATTTATAATGGTATTGCAATCAGCAAAAATATAGCTGACAAGATTGATATGGAACAGGGAACTATAACCCTTTTAAAAACCAAGGGAAGCTCAGATTACGATGTTGTAATTATTCGTGAGTATGAAACATTTGTTGTTTCCTACGCTGATACTTCAAAAAAGATTGTTGTAGATATTGGCGATCCTGAAAACATGTTGGATCTTTCGGGAGAGAACGGAACAGTTAAGATTTTTGACGTACACGGCAATTTAGTAAACTTCTCGGCAATTGGCAAAAACTATGCCCTGACAGTTTATCAAACACCCGGAAAATACATTGAAGTGTATGTTTCAGAAACAAAAATCACAGGTCTTTACTCAGGAACAGAGGTAGAGGACGGAGATCATTATATTACAGTAAATGATGTAAGATACAAGGTTTCTCCGAAATATTATAGTGAGATTGAAAAAATGCTCACCAGCGGAAGAGATATTAAATTTATTGTTGATATGTTCGGCGATATTGCTTACATTGATACAGTTGGCGCAGAAAGCGGATATATTTGGGGATATTATATAAACCAGAATCTTAATACTGATGAGGACGAAGTTTTGTATATTAAGCTTTATAGCGAAGCAGATGGAATTAAGAGATATATAGCTGCTGAAAGAGTAAAAATTGATGGTAAAAATCATAGAAAGCCTGCAACAATCAGTAAGGCTCTTACAGATTCTTTAGATGCAACCGATACAATTTTAAGAGGTATGCCTGATGCGGTTGCGACTATTTCATCAAGACTTATTCGTTTTAAGCTTAATGCCGCAGGTCAGATTTCTCAGATTGACACTCCTTACACAGGTGCAAATGAAACCAAGACCGATGCACTCTTTATTGATACAGTCCTTCCTGCCATAGGTAACTCGTCAAGAACCACAAAGAGTATTTATATTGACGGAAAGGATGTTATAGTAGGCTTTACTACTATAATAAATAATACTAGTACCTTGAGCTTCAGAGTTCCCACCGATGATTTAGTTGCCAATGCTACAGAACAGATGTTTAAAACAGGTGAAGGTTATGAGCAAAATGCAGAGTCCATCACTTATAAAACATCACCCAAGAGTGGTGCTGCCGAGGTTATAGTAGTGGCAGCTCCGATATCAACAACTATTGAGTCATATAATGCTATTATGGTTTCTAACATATCAACAGGTCTTGATGAGGATGAAAGAGTAGTTGAATACGTTGAGGGATATCTTGGTCAGACACCTGTTCAATATACAATGGCAAGTAATGCAAGAGATTGGAACGGAAACAAAATTTCTATGTCAGAAGCAGGCGTTGATATAGGAGATATAGTATCACTTATTTTCAATGCAGCAGGTGAAATAGAAACATTCTTGCTCTCATATGACTGCAGTGAAGATATTTGCTATGACGCACCTGCGGTAGAAGCAATAACGGATGCAAGTGGAAACGTTTTAGTTGCAGCGAAGAGAAAAAAGACAATGTTTACTAATAATGTTTTAGGCAGCAAGCTTGAATTCTATGACTGCTTCTATAACTACGGAACCTTTACCAAGGGTTACGCTAACACATATACAGGCGGAATTTTAGGTATAAGTGCTGAAAAGGGCGGAGAAAACATAGTACGTTATTCTGTAAACTCTAGAACGGCAATGGTATATGATAAGGAATTAAAGAAGAATGGTTTCTCAACAGGAACCGCAAGCGACATCATAACCTATGAAGAAGCAGGTAATGCATGTGTAACTATAGTTGCAGTACATCATGCGGCTAACTGGCAATGGTACTACATTTATAAATAATCTGAACTCAAGAAAAGCGGTTTGTGCGACAAGGGAAAAATCTCTTGTCGCACAGTGGCGCTTTTCTTCTACAATATAATAAAGAAAAGAGGAAATAAAATGAAAAGAGTAAAGGACAAGTATGTGTTGGTCGGAGCAGATTTTGCAGGCTTCCCATTAAAAGAGGCTGTAGTTGAATATTTAACCAAAAAAGGCTGGAAGGTTACTGACATAGGCGTTCGTTCAGCAGATGAGAAAAATCCTGAGATGTTCCATCGCATAGGTCTTAAGGTTGGTGCAAAAATTTCTGAGGGAGAGTTTGAAAGAGCTTTGCTCTTCTGCGGCACAGGAATGGGAATTCATATTGCAGCAAGCAAATGCCCGGGAGTTCATGCAGGTGTTGTTGAAAGCGTTCCTGCAGCACTAAGAGCGATCACAGGAAATGGCGTAAATGTTCTTGCAATGGGAGCATTCTATGTAGCACCTCAAATGGGTAAGGAAATTGCAGAAACATTTTTGACACATGAGCTTGGAGAGGGCTATGAGTGGTGGCCAAACTTCTATGAATTCCATAAGCTTGCTATAGATGAGCTTGATGCATTTGATTATGAGAAGTTTAAGAAAAATGGCTTTGAAGTAGATATTCTTGGAGATTATCCTTTGGAATTAATTAATGGCTAAGTTGTTATAAAAGGATTGATAAAAACCATGAAAATTATAGAAAAAATTGCAAAAGACAATAAAAACCATATTGAAAATCCTTCGGCAACAATCGTTTGTCTAGGCGACAGCATTACGCAAGGACTTTTCAGAGGATATGCAAATCCTGAGGCAGTTTATCATAACAGAATGAAAAAGAAATTGAATTTTCTTTTCCCAAATGCAGTGGTAAATGTTATAAATGCAGGAATTGGCGGAGATATTGCAGAATTTGCTCTAAATCGCCTTGAAAGGGATGTTTTTTCAAGAAATCCCGATCTGTGTATTGTATGCTTTGCCTCAAATGATGCAAATTGCGGAAAGCTTGATGTATATAAGGAGTCTCTTGAAAAAATATTTGTTGAACTCCAAAAAAGGGATATGGAAATTATTTTCATGACACCTAATATGATGAACACTTATGTTTCTTCCAATGTTGAGGAGGAATGGAAAAATTACGCGCCCGAGGCTGCAAAAATGCAAAATGAAGGTATTTTTGAAACTTATATTAATGCAGGCATAGAGGTTGCAGAAAAAAACAACGTGCTTGTATGCGATTGCTATGCAAAATGGAAAAAGCTATACGAGTCGGGAGTTGATATAACAGCTTTGCTTGCAAATAGCATAAATCATCCAAAAGAGGAAATGCATGAGCTTTTTGCAAATTCTCTTTTAGAGGTTATGTTTAATAACTAAAAAATTAAAGACTTAAAAAAGGAGTTGTCCGTGGTATTAAGAATGGTAGAGAATACTTCAGATAACTCCTTTTAGTAGTGCGTAATTAAAAAAATGCTTGATTATAAGAAGAAAATAATATATAATATATTGTGTTTTAAAATAAGCTATGCGCCTGTAGCTCAGTTGGATAGAGTGTCAGACTCCGACTCTGAAGGTCGTGCGTTCGAATCGCATCAGGCGTACCAGAAAAAACGACAAGTTTAGAATTGTCGTTTTTTCAATGAAATAAATCCTTTCATGATTTGTGAAATACACTTCGTACGTGAAATATTGCTTTGCAACATGAAATACGCCTGCGGCGTGTGATAAAGGATTTATTTTATTTCACAGAAAACTTTAGTTTTCTATTTCACAATTTACGAAGTAAATTATTTCACATCGAGCAAAGCGAGATGTTTCACTAAAAATATAAATATCCTTATGGTTCGGATTTCCTAGAAAAAAAGACAGATTTCGACAAAGAAATCTGTCTTTTTCAGCTAAATTGCCTGCGGCAGCCAAATGTGCTTCGCACGCTTAATGGCGAATTTAATTTAGCTACTCCGAAGGAGTTATATTGAATTTGAAAAGCAAATATATCGCACAAGCGTAAGCGATTATATCGTTAAAATCAAAATATCTCTATAAGTTTAGCGATTTTAAAGTAACAAATAATAGTTTCAGATGTTTTTTAATAAGTAATTTTAAAAATTTATTTTCCGACGCAAAAGTTATGAAAAATAGAGTTTACAACATCCTCTGAAACAGTTGCGCCAGTTATTTCTCCGAGCGCATCAATTGCCATATTCAAATCAATTGTAACCAAATCTATTGGAGTCCCTTCCAAAAGACCATTCTGAAGTCGGGAGAGTGCATCTTTTGCATGAGTCAGTGCTGTAACATGTCGCAAATTTGTTATTACACAAGCATCATTTTGACCAATTATGCCAAGATTATAACGCACCTTTAAAAGCTCTGATAGTTTGGAAATTCCAAGCCCTGTCTTTGCCGAAATTTCAATTACAGGCTCGTCCGGGGGGAGGAAGGAAAGAAAATCGGGCTTATACATATCAGTTTTGTTTATCAAAATTATGCGGTTTCTGTTGGCAGTGTCATCAAGAATTTCAAAATCGGTTTCATTTAAGCCATTTTTGGCATCCAGCAATACCAAAATCAAATCTGCCTCTTCTATTGAACGCAAGGATTTTTCCACTCCTATTTTTTCAATTTTGTCAGTTGTACGTCTTATCCCTGCGGTGTCGAGGAGCTTAAGCAAAATTCCGTCAAGATTAACAGTTTCCTGAATTATGTCACGAGTGGTGCCTTCGATATCTGTAACTATGGCACGTTCTTCATGCGCAAGGCAATTAAGCAGGGAAGATTTTCCGACATTAGGACGTCCTATAATAGCAGTAAGGATGCCTTCTGTTATGACTCGTCCGCTTTGCGATGTGCCCAGAAGGTTTAAAATATTTTCTTTTTGAATAATAACTTTAGAAAGAATTTCATCTTCGGTTATGTCAGATAAATCCTCGTCAGGATAATCAATAACCACTTGTATCTTGGCTGCTAATTTTACAAGAGAATTTCGTATGTTTTCTATCCCTTTAAAAAGAGTACCCTCTGCCTGAGACAAAGCGTTTTGTGAGGCGAGCTTTGTTTTTGCATTGATTATATCAATTACAGCCTCTGCCTGAGATAGGTCAATTCTCCCATTTAAAAATGCACGTTTTGTAAATTCTCCTCCCTCAGCAGGAAAAACACCTACTCGGATGAGTTCATTCATTACAGCGAAAGATGCTCTCATTCCGCCATGGGTTGAAATTTCAACTACGTTTTCTGCAGTAAAGGAGCGTGGAGCAAGCATAACAGAAACAAGAACCTCGTCAATTTTCTGTTCATTTTCATCAACAATAAAGCCATGATGGATGGTGTGTGTTTTTGCGGCTGAAATAGGAGACTTACCACGAAAAATCTTATCAACAAAGGAAATGGCATCATCGCCGCTTACCCTTATGACCGCAAGAGCGCCTGTTCCGGCAGGAGTGCAAATAGCTGCAATAGTTTTGTTTTTCATAAAAACCATCCTTTCTTTAAATTAAATTTTATTTCAATCTGACTTTTTTAACGTTGAGTTATAAGTTTCTGAAGCTCTGCCATAAAGGTTTCTATATCTGAAAAATGCTTGTGTACAGACGCAAAGCGTACATATGCAACCTCATCAACCTCTTTGAGATGGTTCATTACCTTTTCGCCTATCTCGGTGCTGGTTACTTCCTTTTCCATGGATTGATAAAGCTCGCTTTCAATATCATCTGCAATTTTTTCCATTTGAGGAAGGGTCACAGGTCTTTTTTCACAAGCACGGATAATGCCTCGTAAAATTTTTGAACGATCATAGGCTTGTCTTGAATTATCTGCTTTTATAACTGCAAGTGAAATTGTTTCAAGGGTTTCATAGGTTGTAAATCGTCTTTTGCAATTAAGACATTCTCTTCTACGACGAATAGCATTAGAATCTTCTGTCGGTCTTGAATCAATAACCTTTCCTTCTTCAAATCCACAATAGGGGCACTTCATATGATAAATCATTCCTTTCAATGTAAACCAAGGCTTATCTTTAATTATATTATATACAAAAAATGTAAAAAAATCAATAGTGAAATGTTTTTTAACTCGGGGTGTGAAAATCTAAAAAGCTGTCTGAATTTTAAAGCAAAAAATTGCCTGAAAAATTACACAACAGCTTTATTTGACATATTAAGTTTAGTTTGTTTTGTTATAGGGTAGGCGAATATAAAAAGTGCTTCCCATACCCTCAAGACTGTTCACACCTATTTGACCGCCATGCAAAAGAACTGATTCTTTTGCTATTGCAAGACCTAAGCCTGTACCTCCAGTATCCCTTGCGCGGGAGTCATCAAGACGATAGAATCGGTTAAAAATATGTTCCTGCTCGCTATCCGGAATTCCAGGACCATTGTCTTCAACAGTGAGAGTAATCCATTTGTTTTCCATGAGAATGCCCACTTTTACAAAACCGCCTGCAGGAGAGTATTTTATTGCATTATCTATTATGTTATAAACTGCCTCCCAGATTTTGTCGTAATCAAGAATAAGAGGCTCAAGAGAAATGTCACCAAAATCAGTGTAGAGAACAATGTTTTTTTGCTCGGCTGCAGGAGTAAGCTTTTTTGTTATTGCATTAATCATAACAATAAAGTCAACAGGGACAAACTGAGGCTCAGATTTTCCCGAATCCAGCTTAGTGAGGGTGAGAAGTCTCTCCACAATTCTTGTAAGACGATCAACTTCGTCACTTAAATCCCCTAAAAATTCTTTTGTCATTTGAGGGTCGGGATTTTCAGTTGAAACAAGGCTGTCACAAATAAGCTTTATTGTAGAAAGAGGTGTTTTAATCTCATGCGAGGCATCAGACACAAATTTGCGTCGGTTTTCATCCAGGTTTTCGAGCTCGGAGCTCATGAAATTCATGGTTTGAGAGAGCTGCGAAAATTCGTTATGCCCTTTGACCGGCAAACGCACTGAGAAATTGCCTTTGGAAATCTCTTTTGCAGCTTTGGTAACCTCGTCAATGGGAGAGGTTATAATATAGGACATTCCAAAGCTGAGCATACCAACAAGAATACTTATCAGTGCAGAAAAAACCAAAAGACTGAAAGTTACTGAGGATATTGTCTTATCAATTCCATCAATGGTTTCAAAAAGATATACTGCACCAACAATGACAGAACCTCTTTTTAATGGCACCGTTACAGCAAGAATATTAGTTCCTTGCTCACTTGTGGTTATGGTGTGCGCCTGACCGCCTTCTAAAGAGGTTTTCAAAATATCACGCATAAATATTTTGCCTGTAAGATTTACATCTGTTCCTGTATCCAGGACAACGCTATAAGCAGGATTTACAATAATTCCTCTGAGGCTTGTTCCGGAAAGAATGCGATTAATATTCTGGATGGTGCCATCGTCGTATTCAAGTTGCATATTTGCAGGCACAAGCTCGGCGATTATATTTGCTTTGGCAAACAAATCTACACGCTCGTTTTCATAGAGCTTATCTTTCAAAGCCCCCGACACATAAATACTCATAAGAATTAAGGTTATAAGTATCACAAAAATATATGTCATCATCATGCTCCAACGCATGGAGGAGAAAAAGCCCTTAATCTTTTTTATAATAATAACCAACACCCCATTTAGTCTTGATATATTTTGGCTCGGCAGAGTTTTCTTCTATTTTTTCTCTGAGTCGGCGGATATGAACATCCACTGTACGCACATCGCCCAGATAATCAAAACCCCAAGCAGTATCTAAAAGATTTTCGCGGGTATAAACCTTGCCTGGATTTTTTACAAAAAGCTCCAGAAGGTCAAATTCCTTTCCTGTCAGTTCAATTATCTGATTATTAATTGTGGCACGGCGGAAATTATAGTCAAGAGTTATATCCCCTGAGATCAAAAGACTTTGATTGTCCTTTGGAGCGGGATTAACACGTCTTAAAATTGCTTTTATTCGTGAAATAACCTCACGGACGTTAAAAGGCTTTGTTATATAATCGTCAGCGCCATATTCAAGACCTAAAATTTTGTCTATATCATCGTTTCTTGCAGTAAGCATTATAATAGGAATATTAGAAAATTCGCGGATGTTTCTGCAAGCAGTTAATCCATCTATTTTAGGCAACATTAAATCGAGCAAAATCAAATCAATACTGTCATCATGTGCAAGGCGCACAGCCTCTTCGCCATCAAATGCAGTTACTACCTGATAACCTTCCTGCTCAAGGTTGTATTTAAGTCCTTTCACAAGTAGCTTTTCGTCATCAACAACCAAAATTTTCAATTTAAAATCCTCCTCAATAAAGTTTTTATAGTTAGCCGAAAAAGAGCAATCCAAACCCCGCCTTAAACAGCGTAATTTCAATTCTTCAATGCCTAATCTACAGTTATATTTTCCTTTATCCTATCAAATGTTTTGCGTCCTATACCATTTACTTTCATAATGTCTTCAATTACTTCAAATTTTCCATGCTCATTGCGATATGCGACTATTTTCTCCGACAGGACTTCTCCGATTCCATAAAGTGAATGAATTTCTGCGACAGAAGCAGTATTTATATTAATTTTTTTCTTAGTTGAGTTTTGGCTTTCTTCCGAAATGGAGTTAGTTGCTAAAGGCAAGGAATTATAGGATTGTTGTTCATCATATTCCAGCCAGAAACCTGTAATTGCAGAAATAGCAAGAATTAAGCCAATAACTAAGTTTTTTGGTGATTTATTCATAAGAGAGTTCACCCTTTTAATTTTTATATTTATATAGCATTAGTATATCATAAAACAATACTCATTTACTATACTTTTTTAAAAAATTTTTCATTTTTTTGCCAATTACCAAATTGTTGCAAAAATAAATTTAAAAATTGTGCATAAGTGTTATTCTTTAAATTTTAAAAACAAAAAAATCCTCCAAAGAAAAAGCCATTAAAAGTAAAGTTTAGTTTTTTGGCCTGCTTTGGGAGGAAAGTTTTGACACAAAAAGATTTTTTATGAAGCATCTACAGCATTTAAAATATATTCTGCACCATTATCAAGAGTAATTCTCCAGCAGGGATGAGGCAAAAATTTCTTATGGTGTATCCCCTCCTCAAGAATAGAATATCCCAAATCTATCGAGATAATTTTTTCGTCTGTGGTGGGACGATTAACAAGGGAGATGTAATCTATAAGCACGCTGGTCACATTTTTCAGCGCAAAGTTTTCTTTAAGTTCCTTTTTTTCAAAAGCCCATTTTCCGCTTATATTAAACAAGCAATTATTCAGAAAAGTTATTTCAATTTTTGAATCAAAATAGTGAATATTATCTTTTTTCTTTGTTATAATAATGCTTTTTTCTTTGTCAGAGTCCTTGGAATTGTCAATCTCAAAAAAGAGATTAGAGCTTGAAAAATCATACTTTTTCAATATTTCCAAAGCTATTTTTTCTGCATTGGAGGAAGAAAGATTTTCTACTCCCTTAATTTCTTCTGAAGAAGAAGGAGAAAAGCTGAAGCTGTCAGCAACAAAGGATATTGTGCCATGTTCTCCAATGTAGCAATTATTTTCAACAGCAACGGAATCTTCGCCCACAAATTTTTTCGAAAACTCAGAATAGTCCAAGATCCAATTCTCCGACTCTATCATGGAAAGAGAGTGGGTTTTTCGAGGAATTATTTCAGGATCAATTTCAATTCGATTATTATTTAAAATCATTTTGGTTGAAGCTATGATGTCATCGGTAATAATTGTAGTTCGGTCTGCAGAAATAAGAATTGAGGCAAGCAAAAATAAATTTGTGCATATAAAGAAAATTATTAGTATAGTTTTTGCCTTGTTCCAATTCATTTTTTTAGTCCTTTCTTAAAATTATTGTTTATAAAGAATTATTGTCTATTATTACACAAAATAAAGGAAATAGTTAAAGCTTTCCCTTTATTCATTTTCATCAATTACGATGCTTTTTACCTTGGTCTTCCATTTTGCCGATTTTGGAGTAAAAGACCCCGAATCGGTGTATGAAATATATATTTTTTGTATTTCTATATTGTTCATATCCATTGAATATTTTTCTATCGCCTCATCAAGAGTTTTAATATATTCAGGAGTCTGAAGGAGGGTACTTCCAGGAATATAATTTCTTAAAACATGAGTATAGCTTGTGAGAAATCCGTCGGAAGTTATCTCGGCAGTAATTGCATTTTTATATTTATCAAAGTCCATCTCAACACCAACGCCTGAGGCACGATAATCAAATGTGACTTTTTGGGAGTTTTCAAAAATTTCGGATGACAGATAAATATCAGTATCTGAAGAACTTGCAGCATTAAGAGAATGGGCAAATTCAGCAATACCAATAAGTGTTTCAGCATATGAATTTCCTGAAGAAATGCTAAAACCTCTGCTATCGGTGGACTGATATCGAATTACTCCATCGGGATGAATTTTTAAAATTCCATCATTTTCTACAAAAACCATGGTTCCATTTACCTCTGGATATCGACGAACCGTGTTTGCATTAATATCAAAAATTGACAAAATTTTGTCTATGGTTTCAAAATTAAGGGTATTATTGGGAGAAAGCAAGGGATTAATCGCCATAACAAGAGGCATATTTACAGGGGTGGAATAGACCAATACAGTAGGCGACAAAGCTGCTTTTTGTGACCCAAAGGTTTCATCAAACTTTAAATCCACCGAGTAATTTATAATTGTTTGGTTGTCAGAATACATATTTTTTGTTTTATCTATAATCGAGACCAATTTTTTGGGATTTAATGAAGTTTGTGCTTTATAAAAATTGCCGCTATTAAAGTCTTCAAAATAAACTGACCCATTTTCAGAAATTATTATTCGGGAAAGAGAGGGGAGATATTCTGAAAGAGCAGATGCGTCGGCATCAAAAAATTTGCCAAAAAGAGTTGTTTCATAAGGAATGTCATAATTTAGGCACAACGACCTTCCATTAAGCTCTGAAACCCATTCCGATTTCGTAGAAAAGAAAATGTTTTTTGAATCGGAATTTAATGCAATATTTAAAATCTCGTCAGCAGCAAGAGAAATTTCTGAAAAAATCTCATTATCAGGATTTATAGCAATGCGCGAGGTCTGATCCCCAGTATTTACTATAATTTGTTCGGGCGTTGCAATGTGTGTTTTGGCAGCCTTTTTGTCCTGAGAATATGTAAAAACCTTCAAGATGTCGGATTTTTCCAGCGAAACAAAAAAATTATAGCCATATGGCCATAATTTTTTATCAGTCAGTATTTTGGCAGCTAGAATAAAGTTAATCATGACCAAACACACAAGGACAAAGCTTTTAATTCTTTCCTTGTTCATAATTTTTATTACCCCAAAAAGTTCTTCATTGTTACGGTAACACTCTTTAACTTATTAACTGTGCTTTTACGGATTTTGCTTATATCAATCCTTGTAATCTGTTCGCCGGTGGAATTTTCTGCATAAACCATAAAGATATTGTTATCATCATTTAAAGTTACAACCGTGCTGAAAAATCCGCTTGCGCCAATGTAAGTTGTGTCTTTTATAAGATAACAAAGACCAGAAGCAGGGTTGTATTTATAAATTTTAATGGCGGTATTTTGTGCCCCGACCGCAGAAATAGTATAAGTAAGGTCTGAAGTGGAGGCAGAAAGCGACTCCGGTCTTTTTATATATATAATTGTATCAGAATTGCCTTTTGCATCGATTGGCATTGTGGCGCCATAGGTTGCCGCAAAAGAAATTGCAGGCAAGGTACATGAGAGAATCAACACAATTGACAAAACAGCTAATAGTTTCTTTTTCATAGCTTTGCTCCTTCCTTCAAAATGATTTTATGTATTCGGCAAAAAAGCCGAAATTTTCAAATATAAAAAAGTATAACCATATTATACCACAAATAAAAATGCTTGCTTTAAAAGGGCATTTTTAAGAAGTGATACAAGTTTACATGAGTCCCCTGAGGGACAGACAAGCGATAGCTTGTAAAAACTCGCAAAACGAGTTTTCATGTAATTATTATAACACACGGATATTACGATAGCGTTACACCAAGGTTAAAATGTATTAACATTTAAAAAAAGTAAAAGAAAGGTCTATTTTCAAATGGGAAGGGTTATAATTACCTCGGTGCCCTTGCCATAAACCGATGAAAGAGAAATTTTGCCTCCAAGAGCTTCCATAATCTGACGTGCTATGGCAAGCCCCAGCCCTGTTCCGCCGGTGTCGCGGCTTCTTGCTTTATCTACACGATAAAATCTTTCAAAAATTCTTGACAAATTTTCCTTTGGAATACCAATTCCGTTGTCAACTACCTTAATATAAAGCTCGTTGTAAACACGTCCTGTAAAGACTTCAATGTTTCCGCCTGTCGAAGTATATTTAACTGCGTTTGACAAAACATTTACAATTACCTGCTCAAGCTTATCGCGGTCAGACATAAACACAGGAGAGTCGTTGATTGCAACAAAAGTCATAGTTTGATTTTTGTTTTGGGCATTTATTTTCATTCTGTCAACAATGTCAGCTACAAAAGTGTTTAAATCAATGTTTTCTTTGTTAAGGGGAGCATCATTTTCAGTGTCAAGACGAGATAAAGTCAAAAGGTCTTTCACTATTCGAGTCATTCGGTCAGTTTCAGCAAGAATAACATTTAAAAATTTGGTTTGAATATCCTCTCCTGCCATTTCAAGAAGAGTTTCAGTATATGATTTTACTGTTGTAAGGGGGGTTCTTAATTCGTGAGAAACATTAGCCACAAATTCACGACGTGAAAGTTCAAGCTTTTCCTGCTTGGTTATGTCGTGCATCACGACAAGTATTCCTCCTGCTTTTTCCTCCATATAAAAAGTAACAAAATTAAATTTTATATATTTTGTTCCTATTTCAAGCTGTCGTTCCACAGGCGCATTGCGGCGTATATACAAAAGATCACCAAACGAAATATCGCCATTTAGTGCAGAGAAAAGCGAATCAAAGCTTGTCATGTTGTCAGGTTCTATTGATTCAAGCATTTTTTCGGCTTCGGGATTTACATGAATTATTTCGCCTTTAAGATTGAAAGCGAGAATTCCGTCGGTCATATTTTTTAAGATTGTTTCCACCTTTGTTTTTTCAGAATTTACTTCAATAATTGTTTCATTCAGTGCAGTGGACATATATTGAAAAGTGTTGGAAAGCCTGCCTATTTCGTCTTTTGCGTTTGAAAGCGGCATAGAGTCAAAATCTCCTGAGGCAACTCTCTCTGCACTCTTTGTAAGATTAATAATGGGTATAGTAATAGTGCGGCTTAAAAGGTACCCAAGAATAATGGCTATAAGACCGCCTATTAACATTGCCTGCAAAATAATAAGAGAAATATTAAGCATTATGCTTTGAATTTCGTCCTTTGTATCCTTTACATAAACTATGTACTTTGGAGCTCCGTCAGCGGAATTTATGGGAATTGCAAAATCCATATAGGAATTGCGGGAATTAATAATATTTCCCCTTTTTCCCGTCATAGCAATTATTATATTGTCAGTTTTGGTAAGATTCTGGCTTTTTGAAGGGTCAGATGAGGTTAAAACTGCAGATGTTTTTGCATCTAAAATGCAATAAAAACGATAGGTGTCTATTCCGAGCGGACCGATATAAGAACGGACTGTTTCGGAAACCAGGGAGAAGCTGTCCTCCGAGGAGGCAGTTTCTTCCAAAGAAGCCACAAACTCATCTGTAAAAACCTGCTCCATCATTACAGTAAATTCGCTATTATAAAAATTTTTAATATTTGTAAGAAGAAACGAGCCGACAACTGTTATGATGGCAAGCACCAAAAGCCCGAAAATTGTAACTAATTTATATTGAATACTTCGAAACATAAATCCTCACGCTTTATTAAAATAATATCCAACCCCTCTTTTTGTTACGATATAGCGAGGCATTCCGGGGTCATCTTCAATTTTTTCTCTAAGACGTCTAATGGTTACATCGACGGTTCTTACATCTCCATAATATTCATAACCCCAGACCTTTTCCAAAAGATTTTCGCGTGTAAATATTTTCTGGGGTTGAGTAGCCAAAAACTTCAAAAGCTCAAATTCACGAAGGGTTATTTCTATAACCTGTCCTCTTTTTTGAACCTCATAACGCTCGGTGTTTATAACAAGCTCTCCCGAGGTGATGGTGTCACCTGAGGAGGATGAAAGATGCGAGGTGTTATCAGGAATGGTTCGTCTGAGATTTGCCTTAATTCGTGCAGTAAGCTCACGTATGGAAAATGGCTTTGTCATATAATCATCTGCGCCAAGTTCAAGCCCAAGGACTTTATCCACCTCTTCTTCACGTGCGGTAAGCATAATTATGGGAACCGCAGATTTTTCTCTTATGCGTCGGCACACCTCAAAGCCATCCATCTGGGGAAGCATAACATCAAGTAAAATCAAATCGGGATTTTTTGAAAGAGCATATTCAAGACCTGTGGCTCCATCCATGGCTTCAAAAACAAGATATCCCTCTTTTTCAAGATTAAATTTAAGAATATCTATTATAGTTTGTTCGTCCTCTATTATTAAGACGCTTCTTTGGTTCATTTTAAAAATCGCTCCTCTCAAAAAACAAGATTTATAAGGGGAAGGGAGAAGTTAAAAAACAATTAATTCCCTGCCACTTCCATTTTAACAGATTTAATTAAAGACTGCAAGTGTTTTTGCGTTTATTTAGAAAAAACTTTTTATAAAAACCCAAAAAAGCTATAGCAATTTGAAGATAATTATGATATAATTGACATATATGGATTTTTGCTTGGCAAAATTCCTGAAGAGTTATTGAGTATTTTAAAATTATTAGACTTAAAATAAAAAATATTTTTATATGAAAGGATATAGAAAATGCCAGGAAGGAAAAAGAAAAAAGCAAGTACAAAAAAATATACTCATACCAAAACTGCTCCAAGGAAGAAGACGAAAAAAATGGTTGCATTGCCATATAGCTCTGTGGCAGTAATTCTCTTTTTTGCAGCAATTCTTACAGGGGTTTTCACCTATATGAGAACAGATGCAGTTGTAGCAAGATTTTTTCATGACATTTTTTTCGGACTTTTTTCAAAGACTGCATATCTTGTGAGTGTGGCTATTGCGGGCCTTGGATTTTATGTAATAAATAAAAAAACTTACGAAAGACTTAAAATAAAGGCGATACTTCTTTTTGTCTTTCTTGTGTGTGTTTCTGCGCTCATACATATTATTTCGGATGAGAGCCTGCCCATAAGCGAGCTTTACGGATATGGCGTTGTTGGTGTCGGAGGAGGCTTGTTCGGAGGCTTAATTTCAACCTTTCTTACTACGACAATAGGCAAGGTTGCGGCAATAATAGTTATTGTTTTTTTGCTTATAGCATTAATGAGCATAATTTTAAAAATTTCGGTAATTACAATGATAACAAGCTTTGTTTCAGGGCTTTTTGGATTGCGAGAGGAGCTTTCTTTAGAGCCTGCTGACAATTACGAAAAAGGAAAAAAGATTAAAAAGAAAGTCCAGAAAATAATCAAAGAGGAAAGGCCTGCTCTTACAGGCGAAAGTCTGGATTTTGAAATAGATGGAGAGGATAAAATTTTTGGAAAAAAATTAAAGAAAAAAGAGGAGAGTCAGACTTTTTCTGCAGAAGAGATAGAAAATGCCTTTTTTGATGTTGAGAAAAAAGCAGAACCCATAGCAGAGGACAAAAAGGAAGAAGAAATTCTAAAACAAAATGCAGATGCCCAGCCTGCAGCAAAGGAGGAAAAGGCATCCCCCATAACCAAAGCAGAAAGAGATATGATACATTCCGAAATAAATGGTGCGATTGAGCAGGAGATTATAGAATATAAATTCCCATCAATAAAGCTTTTAAAAGCAACGCCTCCCATGTCGGCAGATAAACGCCAGGAAATGCGGCAGACCGCCCAAAAGCTAATGGAGGTTTTGAGTGATTTTAATGTAGAGGCAAAGCTCTTGCAGGTAACGCAAGGTCCGAGCGTAACAAGATATGAAATACAACCCGAAACGGGGGTTAAGCTTTCAAAAATAACTGGACTTGCCGAGGATATTGCATGGAAACTTGCAGTTCCGACTGTGCTTGTGGCAGCAGTGCCTGGAAAGGCGGCAGTTGGAATAGAGGTTCCAAATACCAATGTGGCAACCGTTTCGGTAAGAGAGCTTTTGGAAAGTCCAAAATTTAAAGAGGAAGACTCAAAGCTTACAGTAGCATTTGGAAAGGACATAGGCGGAAATGTTGTGTTGGGGGACATTGCAAAAATGCCCCATGTTCTTATTGCGGGCTCAACAGGATCGGGTAAGAGTGTGTGCATAAACACAATTATAACAAGTATTCTCTATAAAGCAAAACCTGAAGAAGTAAAGCTTATAATGGTTGACCCTAAGGTGGTGGAACTTGGAGTTTATAATGGTATTCCGCATCTTTTAATTCCTGTAGTTACCGATCCAAAAAGAGCGGCTGGAGCGCTTAATTGGGCGGTTCAGGAAATGATGAGAAGATATGATTTGTTTGCCGATGCCAAGGTCAGAAACCTTGAGGGGTATAATAAACAAAGAAAGCAAAATAACGAACAGACCATTCCCAAAATCGTTATAATAATAGACGAGCTTGCTGACCTTATGATGGTTGCCGCAAAAGAGGTGGAGGACTCCATCTGTCGCTTGGCACAGCTTGCAAGAGCTGCAGGAATACATTTGATTGTTGCAACTCAGCGCCCTTCAGTTGATGTTATAACAGGACTTATTAAGGCAAATGTTCCCAGCCGAATTGCTTTTGCAGTATCAAGTCAGGTGGATAGCCGCACAATCCTTGACCGCGGCGGAGCAGAAAAGCTTTTGGGAAAGGGAGATATGCTCTATTATCCTGCAGGTATAAATTCTCCTATAAGAGTCCAGGGGGCATTTGTTTCAGATGGTGAAATTGAAAAGGTAATCTCCTTCATAAAAGAAAATTGCGAAGTTACACATTATTCGGAGGATTTGGAGGAGCATATAAATCGAGTTTCAACAGGTGAGATTGGTGTTACCGACGAAGAGGACAAAGACGATTGTGATGCACTTTTGCCTCAGGCAATTGAGCTTGCAGTAGAGCTTGGACAAATATCAACTGCAATGGTACAAAGACGCTTAAAGGTTGGGTACTCCAGAGCGGGAAGAATAATTGACCAGATGGAGGCAAGAGGAATAATTTCAGGAGCAAACGGAAGTAAGCCAAGAGAGGTTTATGCAAACAGAATATCGGTAGATGACTACAGAGCGGAATAAAACAAGGAAATTATAAAAAATGAAAGATGTAAAAAACGATTTTCTTCCCATAAGCATGGAGGATATGAAAAAGCGTGGTTGGGACAGCTTGGATTTTTTGTATATCGTAGGGGAAGCCTATGTAGATCACCCAAGCTTCGGGCATGCCATAATTTCCAGAGTTCTGGAGAAAAATGGCTACAAAGTGGGAATTGTTTCTCTGCCCGATTGGAAAAGTACAAAGGATTTTAAGAAATTGGGAAAGCCTCGGCTTGGAGTTCTTGTTTCGGCAGGAAATATTGACAGTATGGTAAATCACTATACTGTCAGCAAGAAAAGAAGAAGTGATGATGCATATGCTCCGGGCAACAAGGCAGGAATGCGTCCCGATAGGGCAACAATAGTCTATTGCAATCGAGTAAGAGAGGCTTTTGGCGACATACCTCTTATTATCGGAGGAGTGGAGGCAAGTCTTCGCCGCTTTGCTCATTATGATTATTGGGACGACAAAATAAGACGTTCAATACTTTTTGATTCCAGAGCGGATATTTTGATATATGGAATGGGCGAAAAGCAGATAGTTGAGATTGCAAATGCACTAAACTCTGGAATGGCAATAAAGGAAATTACAGAAGTTAAAGGAACATGCTATATCTCAAATGAAAATATTTATGAAAATGCAGTTGAAATTCCTTCATATGAGGAATGTGTTGAATCGAAGAAAAAATATGCCGATGCCTGCAGAGTGCAATATTATGAGCAAAACCCATATATAGGAAAAGTGATTGTTCAAAAACATAACGAAAAATATCTTATACAAAACCCACCAATGCCGCCATTAGATACAAAGGAGCTTGATGGCGTATATTCCCTGCCTTATCAGAAAAACTACCATCCCAGTTATGAGAAATCGGGTGGAATTGAGGCAATAAAAGAGGTAAAATTCAGCCTTACAAGTTCAAGGGGTTGTTTTGGCAGCTGTAATTTCTGTGCTCTTGCTTTTCATCAGGGAAGAATTGTGACAGCGAGGAGCAAGGCGTCTTTGGTAAATGAAGCAAAAAAAATGGTATGGGAGCCTGAGTTTAAGGGATATATTCACGATGTCGGAGGTCCTACTGCAAATTTCAGAAAGCCTGCGTGTAAAAAACAACTAAAAACAGGGGCATGCAAAAATAAGCAATGCCTTTTTCCTGAGCCTTGCAAAAATATAGAAATAGACCACTCGGAATATCTGGAGCTTTTGCGTGAACTCAGGAACATTGATGGAGTGAAAAAGGTTTTCATTCGTTCGGGAATAAGATTTGATTATCTTATAAATGATAAGGATGATACTTTTTTCTATGAGCTTTGCAAACATCATGTCAGCGGCCAGCTAAAGGTTGCACCAGAGCACGTATCAGACAATGTTTTAAAGCATATGGGAAAGCCTCGAAATGGAGTGTATAACAAATTTTCAGACAAATTTTATAAAATAAATGAAAAAATTGGCAAAAAACAATATCTTGTGCCTTATCTTATGTCAAGTCATCCCGGAAGCACACTAAAGGACGCAATAGAACTCGCACTATATTTAAAGGAACATGGAATAAATCCTCAACAGGTGCAGGACTTTTATCCCACACCGGGGACAATATCCACTTGTATGTTTTACACGGGACTTGACCCATTTACCATGAAAAAGGTATATGTCCCCAAATCCTATAAGGAAAAGGCGATGCAAAGAGCTTTGCTACAGTACAAAAACCCTGAAAATTACAAGCTTGTAAAAGAAGCGTTGGAATTGGCAGGAAGAAGCGATTTGATAGGTTATGGACCAAAATGCCTGATAAGACCAGAAAAACAAAAAAAGCTTTTTTATGAAAAAAGAACTGATAAAAAATCAATGAAAAAAAGAGGAGAGAAAAATAAATGGCAAAAATTTTAAGTGGAAAAGAGGTTTCTGCGAGAATAAAAGAAGAACTTGCAAAAGAGGTTGAAGGACTTAAACAAAAAGGAATTTATCCCGGTCTTGCAGTTATAATTGTAGGTGATGATCCTGCCAGCCGAGTATATGTAAATTCAAAAAAGAAAAATTGTGAAGAGCTTGGAATATATTCTGAGGAATATGCTCTTGAAGAAAAAACAAGCGAGCAGGAGCTTTTGGATTTAATAGAAAAGCTTAACAACAAAAAAGAAATTAATGGAATTTTGGTGCAGCTCCCCCTTCCAAAGCATATAAATGAGGAAAATGTTATAAATGCAATAAATCCCAAAAAGGATGTTGACGCATTTCATCCGGTCAATGTTGGCAAAATAATGGTAGGAAATTACGATTTTGTGCCATGCACCCCTGCAGGAGTTATGGAACTCATAAAGGAATCGGGAATTGAAATTTCAGGCAAAGAATGTGTTGTTGTGGGAAGAAGTAACATTGTGGGAAAGCCACAAGCAATGCTTTTGTTGCATAAAAATGGAACTGTTACAATCTGCCATTCAAGAACGAAAAATTTAAAAGAAACTCTAAAGCGTGCCGATATTTTGGTTGCAGCAGTTGGAAAGCCTAATTTTATAACTGCTGATATGATAAAGGAGGGTGCAGTTGTAATAGATGTAGGAATTAATAGAATTGCAGAGAAAAAGCTTGTCGGAGATGTGGATTTTGAAGGAGCTGTAAAGGTGGCATCTGCAATCACTCCTGTTCCCGGCGGAGTTGGTCCCATGACCATAGCAATGCTCATGAAAAACACAGTAAAGGCAGCAATAATTCAAACAAACAAATAAAAAAGAGGAAGAAAAAATGAAGACGACAGAGTTAAAGAAAAAGTTAGAAAATGGGGAATTTAACAAAAAACTTGCATATATGTATTCTTGTGATGAGGCTGACACAAAAAAATATGCAGACAGATTTTCAAACGTTATTAAAGGCTATGAAGAAACCTTTGGCAATGCTGAGGAGTTAAGGTTGTTTTCTGCCCCAGGAAGGACAGAAATAGGCGGGAATCACACCGACCATCAGCATGGATGCGTTTTGGCGGCAAGTCTTAACTTAGATGTAATAGGCGCAGCAGCACCAAATGGCACAAACATTGTAAGAATTAAATCCGAGGGATATCCCATGGGCGAAATAGACCTTAATAATTTAGAGGTAGATGAAAATCAATATGGAAAAGCAAATTCCTTAATCAGAGGAATTTTAAAAAGCTTTTCTGAGAAAGGCTATAAGATTTGTGGTTTTGACGCATATACAATTTCAAGTGTGTTAAAGGGTTCGGGCATGAGCTCGTCAGCCGCCTTTGAGGTTTTGGTAGGGAATATTGTAAATGGTCTTTTTTGCAACCATGAAGTAGATGCAGTGGAAATTGCAAAAATAGGTCAGTTTGCAGAAAATGTGTATTTTGGCAAGCCAAGCGGTCTTATGGACCAGATGGCGTCCTCGGTCGGTGCAGTCGTTGCTATTGATTTTAAAGATGTAAAAAACCCTGTTATAAACAAAGTGGATTTTGATTTCGTAAAGAGTGGTCATGCTCTTTGCATTATTGATTCGGGTGCCGACCATGCTGATTTAACCTCGGAATATGCAGATATAACTATTGAAATGAAGAAGGTATCAGAATTTTTTAACAAAGACTATTTGAGAGAGGTTTCTCCTATAGAATTTAATAATAAAATGGCAGAGGTTCGCGCAAATATTAAAAATGACAGAGCAATTTTAAGAGCAATCCATTTCTTTAATGACAACGAAATGGCACAAAACGAAGCACAAGCCCTAAGAGATAATGATTTTGAAGCATTTTTAGATATGATTAAAAAATCAGGACATTCTTCATATATGTACTTGCAAAATATTTATGCCGATAAAACTCCTAAAAATCAGGCAGTTTCTCTTGCTCTTGCCTTGTGTGATGAAATATTGGGTGAAAATGGTGCATATAGAGTGCATGGCGGAGGCTTTGCAGGCACCGTTCAAGCCTTTGTTCCAAATGATATGTTAGACGACTTTAAAACAAAAATTGAAGCAGTCCTTGGCGAGGGAATGTGCCATGTTCTTTCCATTCGTCCTCTTGGCGGTTGCGAATTGGAGTGAAAAATTAATAAAGGTATTCACAAACAAAAAATAGCGGTCACGTAATCGCTATTTTTTGTTGAGATTAAACGTTCATAATAGAAATATGTGTTTTTATTTAACCTTTATTTTGAAAATTTAATTTTGAAAATTTCTTTTTAATATTAAATAGTTATATTTTAAATTTCAAGCATTAGATTTAGGCTGCAAGGGATTTTAAAAATTTGTTGCCGTGCATGTTCTTTTGGGGTTTTTTGAGTATGTTTTTTAATTTTTTTGTGTGCAATACAAATGTTTATATTTGCGTTGGAAAAAGGCAAATATAATGCCTGAAAGCGCAATAAAAAATGCTGAGGTTATTGCAATAATAACAAAAAGTGAGGTCATAGCAAAAGCTCCGCCAATTTCCACAGAGGCAGAGGAAAAGACTGAAATTTCCCTTGGAAAAAGTCTTAAAAAAACAAATGTGGCAAGGGCAGAGATAACAGATTGAATACATTTTCCGAAGATATAAGGGAAAAGATTTAATCCGTGCTTTGAAACAATGCCCAGAACCTGCAGATGTACGCTTAAGCCTGCAAAGCCGACGATAAACGAGGACAAAATCAGCTTTTCGGCAAGAGGCATGACAGATTTTGAAATGTTGGTTATGCCGGAGGTAAACTCTAATAGCCCAACAGCTATGTTTTGAATATTTTCTGACAGAGGAAAAAGACCTACAACTAATTTTGAGACCACAGAAAAAAACAAAATTGTTCCGCACACTGTAAAAATGCTCTGAAGAGAATTTGCAAGCACAGAAGAAAAAATTTCAGAAAAGCTTTTTTCTTCAACAATTAGTTGTGTATGGGGTGCAGAAAAATCATTTTTGCGATAAAATCTAAAAATAATTCCTGTTACTAAGCTTGAAAATATGTGCGCAGCATATAAAATAAATCCGATTTTTGGGCTGTGATAAAGCGAAATGCCAACTGCGCCTAAAATAAACAATGGTCCTGAATTGTTGCAAAAAGACAAAAGTCGTTCTGTCTCGGTTTTGGAAAGGTAGCTTTTTTCGTAAAGCTGGCAGGCGGTAATAGCGCCTAAGGGATAACCGCTTATGATGCCAAGAACAAAAGCGGTTGCTCCTGCTCCATTTACATTGAAAATTGGTTTCATTACAGGTTGCAGAATTTTTGAGGGAATTTCACAAAAACCTGAATATATTAAAAGTCCCGAGCAGACAAAAAAAGGAAAAAGCGAGGGGACAATAATATTCTGGCACAAATCCAATGCAGAGCGTGCATGCTCTATAGTTTGATCGGGATTAATGAGCAAAAGCAGGGTTATAAAAACCAATGAGGAGTATAATAAAGATTTTTTCAT
>JAZURZ010000082.1:0-12338 GCA_045606465.1 Clostridia bacterium
GTTGTTATGGTTTATAATTATATGATAAATGAAAATTAGACACTATAAGTAGGGCACTATTCATCGGTGCTCAGTGTAATAAAAAATGGACTGTAAAAATTGAACCGACCCCCAAAAGTTAGACCAAAAATCTAACGATTGGGAGGTCGGTTTTTTCGTGGCAAAATACAGTTGTGAATTTAAAATGAAAGTTGTACAAGCATATATGAATGGTGAGGGAGGTTACGACTATCTTACGCAAAAATACAAACTTTCATCACGCAACAGTTTGATGATGTGGGTGAAAGCATACAAAGAATTTGGTAATGATGGTTTGATGCGTTCAAGGAAAAACAATGATTACTCTTTTCAATTTAAACTCTCTGTGGTAGAATTGTATCTATCAAGTGAAGTCTCATATCAGGAATTAGCACTTTCACAAGGCATCAACAATCCATCTTTAATAACCAGATGGGTTAATGATTTTAGAATTGCCGGTCCTGATGCTTTGAGACCTAAAAAGAAAGGTCGTAAGAAAACATTGGATATGAGAGAAATTAAAGAAACTCCGAAATCTAAAGAAGAAAACACTGTTGATACAAGTGCTGAACATGTCAAAGAACTTGAAGATGAATTGCTTAAACTTAGAATAGAGAATGCATATTTAAAAGAATTGAGGAGACTGCGTTTAGAAGAGGAAGCTCTTCAGAAAAAACAGCGAGAATTGTCCACAGTCTCCGAGGACAGTTCAAATTAAAAGACATTCTCGCAGCAGTTGGTTTTCCAAAGGCAACATATATGTATTGGCAAAAGCGATTTGATAGAGAAAATCCCAATAAACATTTAGAGAATGTAATCACCGAAATACATATAGAAAACAAGGATTATGGTTACAGACGAGTATATAGAGAACTACGAAACAGAAAGATTCTTGTAAACAAAAAGAAAGTTCAAAGAATTATGCAAAAATTAGGCTTTCAGGTTACATCATTTACTCGTAAAAGCCGCAGATATAATTCATACAAAGGGAATGTTGGTAAAATAGCGCCAAACAGAATCAATCGTCGTTTTAACACCTCTGTACCGCATCAAAAGATAACTACTGATACTACTGAATTTAAGTATTATGAGATAGATAACAAAGGCAGAATGGTAATTAAGAAATTGTATTTAGATCCATTCCTTGATATGTTCAATGGAGAGGTCTTAAGCTATAACATAAGCAAAAATCCATCTGCTTCCGGCATTTTATCAGCACAAAAGCAAGCAATAGAAATAACCTCTGATTGCCAATATAGGAGAACATTTCATTCAGACAGAGGTTGGGCATATCAAATGAACTCATATTCCTATGCTTTAAAAGAAAACAAAATCTTTCAAAGTATGTCACGCAAAGGAAATTGTTATGATAATTCTGTCATGGAAAATTTCTTTGGAATATTAAAGCAAGAAATGTATTATGGAACTACTTATTACAGTTTTGATGAGCTTAAAGAAGCCATTGAAAGGTATATAAAATATTATAACGAGAAAAGGATTAAAGAGAAACTTGGGTGGATGAGTCCAGTACAATATCGGCTCAACACCTTGGCTGCATAAAAATAGCGTAGCAGTCATCAAAACTACTACGCCATAAAAAGTCTAACTTTTTGGGGTCACATCATTTACATACCAATTTTTATTTTATTCTTTTATGGTTCCGTCAGCATTGAAAAGAGGCAATGGTTTTAAAAAAGTTATGTCATCACGATTTTTTGCATCTCCCTCTGCCAAAACTGCCATTCTTCCTACAATTTCTCCACCTGCGGCCTGCACAAGTCTTTCTATTGCATTCAATGATTCTCCTGTACTTATTACGTCATCAATAATTAAAACTTTTTTTCCTGACAAAAGCCTTTTCTCCTTTTCGCCTATGCAAAGTATCTGCTTATGGTCAGTGGTTATGGAGTTTACATTTACCTCAATAGGATTTTTAGTATAAACTTTAGGACCTTTTCTTGCAATTACATATTCATTTTTCCCCATTTGTCTTGCCATTTCATAAATAAGAGGAATACTTTTTGCCTCAGCAGTAAACAAAATGTCGTGTTCAGGTGCTTTTTTTATAAGCTCAGATGCACACGCTTTTGTAATTTCCACATCTCCAAAAAGAATAAATGCTGCTATTGAGGTTTCCTCGCTCACAGGAAAAAGCTCCAGTTCACGGGTAAGTCCCGCAATTTCCATTTTATATGTCAACATTTTAACAAAGCCCCCTAAAATTATAATGTGCCAAAAAGTCTGTCGCCTGCATCGCCAAGACCAGGAACAATGTATCCATTTTCGTTAAGCTTTTCATCTACCGCTCCGCAAAATACTTCTACATCAGGATGAGCCTTTCTCACAGCCTCAACCCCCTGAGGCGCTGCAATTATACAAACCAATTTTATTCTTGTTGCACCTCGTTTTTTAATAAAATCAATTGCCGCAGCTGCACTTCCGCCCGTTGCGAGCATAGGGTCAAGAACAAGTACCTGACGCTTTTCTATGTCGGCAGGAAGCTTGCAATAGTATTCCACAGGCTTTAGATTTTCTTCATTTCTGTAAAGTCCAATATGCCCTACCTTTGCAGCAGGAATAAGATCCTGCATGGCGTCAACCATTCCAAGTCCTGCTCTTAATATAGGCACAAGTGCAACCTGACGCTCTATTCTTCTTCCCATCATTTTGCTTATGGGAGTTTCCAGCTCAAATTCTTCAAGACTTAAGTCCTTTGTTGCCTCATAGCCCAAAAGAAGACCAATCTCGTAAGCACATTCACGAAAATCCTTAACACTTGTGTTTTTGTCCCTCATAATTGACAGCTTATGCACAATAAGCGGATGATTGATAATATGTACCTTGTTATCCATAATTTACCTCCGTAACAACTCGGAAAAAAGGGCAAAAAAACCATGCCCTTTTTTCTTTTTTTCCTAACTTCTATTATATAACATTATTTTTGATTTGTCTATCAATTTTCAAAAAATTTTTTTATACTGTCAAAATCCCATTTTCAGACTCTATAAGCATCAGAATTTTTTCTTCTCTTCCATTTTCGGCATTTATATAAACAAGGAAATTTCTTTCCTTGTATTTTCCTTTCACCTCATAGCAAAAAACTTCTTTTTTGCTATCCTTCGGTATAAGAGCAAGGCTTATTTTATCTATTGTCAGATGGGAATTTATTTTTTCTCTTACCTCAGACTCACTTATTTTTGTTTCGGGGAATACTCTTTGCTTATGATTCATAATATAACCATTTGCCTCAAAGCCTATAATTTCTCCATCATCAAGGGCAACTTTTACCTTTATTAAATCAGAATAGCATACCACTTCTCCCTGCTTATAGGCAAAATTTATTGTTGCTATTCCATTTGCTTTGTCATAATAGCTATTTTGCATGGAAGTATATCCCTTTTCGTAAAGATAATTTCTTGCTCTTAAAATTGCATTTTCAACAGTTATATTTTCCTCGCCAATTTCACGATTTATAAGAAAATACAAAGGGTATCCTCCCTTTTTTGTAAATGCAGCATATATGCTTTGGGTGTCGGATGAGCCTTTAAAAAGATAAGACTCTAAAGCAGTATTCTGACTTTCGCCATCACTTTGTATTATTTCTCCCCACCCGCCCAAAAAGCTTTTTGCAACATTTAGTGCCTGTTGCTCGGAAATTTTTTCTTTGTCCTGGCACATTATAGGCGTAATTCTTTCAATATGCTCTGAAAATGGTCCGTCATATATAAGAGATGGATATTCCTGAAATTGCTTTTCTACCCTTTCAAAGCCTGATGCCGCTCCGCCCTCATCAGCATTTGCAACTGACGACAGATGCAAATCTGCCTCTTTTTGCATTTTGCCAAAGCTGATTGTTCCATCATAAATTTCAACTTGCATTTTTAAAAGTTCATTATTCAAATTTGTTGCATAATCACCAAGAGATGCTAAATTTTTATAATCCTCTTCACTTATTTCCTCATCATAAATGGCTCTTTGGCTTAGCATATAGGTATAGTCCCCAATCTGAGATAAAAACTTTTCGGTTTTTTCAAGATTAATCTCAGATATCGGAAGTTGCGCAAGGCAGGCTTTTGCAGCTGCACATTCCCTGAAAAGCTCACTTGAGATTGTAGCCATTTGTGCCGACGATGATGCGAGCATACTTTTTTGAAGCAGGGTTTCTACATTGTCAATATAGTCAACAAGCTCGTGAAATGCCCTGTTATAGTTGTTTTCTACCGAAATTTTCATGGCATTAACACGTCTGTACTGCCAGCCTGCAATAACCGCCGCAACAACAAAAAGAATTGCAAAAATCCAATAAAGATATTTATATTTTGTTCTTTCCATATTCTTCTCCTATTTACAAAAACGATGTTTTCCTATTTGTTTTATCAAAGGTCTTGACCATATCCATGAGCTTGTTGCGGTGTCGGGATTAAAATAATAAATTGCTCCCCCTGTAGGGTCCCAGCCATTCATGGCATCCTCGCACGCTTTATATACAGTGGAATTTTGAGCTATTGGTTCATTTATCTGTCCGTCAGAAACTGCGGTAAACGCCCCTGGCTGATATATCACTCCTGACACAGAATTTGGAAATGACGGGCTTTTCACTCTGTTTAATATAACTGCGGCAACTGCCACCTGTCCCTCATAGGGTTCTCCTCTTGCCTCTCCATTTACTGCTCTTGCCATAAGCTGAAGATCCCCCGAAGAGCGAGCCGGCTGTGCCATACCATGATAAGCAAAAAAGTATAGTGCAGTTATTGTAGTTATTCCAAAAAAGACTGCTGATATGATTTTTTGTTTCAATTTTCTCCCTCTTTTCTTTATTTTTCAGGCAACTGTAAAATGTTAGTTTTACAATTATCCATTTTTCTTTTTTTCTTAAAATAGTTTGTACCCTTTTATGGCTTTTATTCCATGTTTGGTATATTTTTAAAAAATATTGTCAATTATTTAGTTGACAAAAATTTTGAAAGGACTTTTAAATTATGAAAAAATTTCTTTTTTTTCCTCCTTTTATTTCATGCATTATACTTTGCTCAATAGCATATGCCGCTACAGTGCAAAAGGATTTGTCAGAGGAGCTTTTGCGACTTCACATTGTAGCAAACAGCAACTCTATTACCGACCAGGAGGCAAAGCTTTTTGTGAGAGATGAAATAATAAAACAAGTTAAAGATGAATTTTCCTTTGCAAGTGACAAGGAGGGTCTTAGAGTTGATTTAATTAAAAATACAGAAAAATTCGAAAAAATTGCAGATGAGGCGCTAAAAAAATCGGGACTTTCATACAAAAGCAATGCAAAGATTGAAAGAATTTTAATACCAAGAAAGGAATATAACAACATCATTCTTCCCGAGGGAGAGTATGATGCATTGGTTGTGCGCTTGGGAGAGGCAAAGGGCGAGAATTGGTGGTGCATTGTCTATCCTCCCCTTTGCTTTACCGAAAGCACCTTTGGGAATTTGAGTAATGATGCAAAAGAATATTTAAAAAATACCCTTTCCCCCGAAAGCTATAATCTTATAAGCCAAGAGGGCTTCAGTATTGAATACAAGTTGAAGTTAGTAGAAATTTTTGAAAAAATAAAAGAAAAATGGTTTTTGAAAGTTTTTAAATAAATGTACAAAAAAGCACATCACTTTTGATATGCGCCCTAAAGGTTAGACACTTTTTTAGGTGCATATCACTCATAAATGATGTGCTTTAATTATTAACCACTAAATATGTTTTTTATTCCTCTTCTTTAACTTCGGGATTTATCATTATAAACAATTCCTCAAGTTGTTTTAAATCTACAGTGTCAGGAGCGTTTGTCATAAGCTCAGACGCATTTTGTACCTTGGGGAATGCAATAACATCTTTAATGTTATCGCAACCTGTCAAAAGCATTACAAGACGGTCAAGGCCATATGCCATGCCTCCATGAGGGGGTGTGCCATACTTAAATGCCTCCAGAAGATAACCAAAGCGTTTCCATGCCTCCTCTTTAGTAAAGCCAAGGGCTGTGAACATTCTCTCCTGAAGTTCAGAATTAAATATTCTTATACTTCCGCCGCCTGCTTCGCAACCATTTATGACAATATCATATGCCTTTGCACGAACTCTGCCGGGGTCGCTTTCAAGATACTGAATGTCCTCGTCCATGGGCGCTGTAAATGGATGATGCATCGCAGTATATCTGCCTTCCTCCTCGCTATATTCAAACTGAGGAAATTCTGTCACCCACAATAAATCGTAACTTCCCTCTTCAATAAAATTAAGTCGCTTTGCTATTTCAAGTCTTAATGCTCCCAAAGAATCAAACACAACATTGTTGGTGTCGGCAACAAACAAAAGTAAATCTCCTACCTCGCCGCCGACTGCAGATATAATCTTTTCAACCTCATCTGGAGTTAAGAACTTTGCAAAAGAAGAACGATGCTCACTTTCTCCCACATTAAGCCATGCAAGACCCTTTGCACGATAGGTCTTTACAAATTCGCCCAAAGAATCAATTTCCTTACGGCTGAACTTTTCCGCTCCGCCCTTTACATTAATTCCTCTTACACTTCCGCCGTTTTCAACTGCACCTGAAAATACTTTAAAGCCACAATCCTTAACAACAGAAGAAACATCTGTAAGTTCCAATCCAAAGCGTGTGTCGGGTTTGTCCGAGCCATAGCGTTCCATTGCCTCTTTATATGGAATTCTTCTTAATGGAATTTCAATGTCTTTATCGAGAATATCTTTAAAAAGCTTTTTAATAAAACGTTCGTTTACGCTCATTACATCGTCTGCCTCAACAAATGACATTTCAAGGTCAATCTGGGTAAATTCAGGCTGACGGTCGGCTCTTAAATCCTCATCTCTAAAGCATTTTGCTATCTGAAAATATCTGTCGGTACCCGAAAGCATCAGAAGCTGCTTATAAAGCTGAGGGGATTGAGGAAGTGCATAAAACTTTCCCGGATGCACTCGGCTGGGCACAAGATAATCTCTTGCTCCCTCGGGAGTGCTCTTGATAAGAACAGGAGTTTCAATTTCCAAAAATCCATTATCAGAATAGTAATTTCTTGCAATCTGCGCTATTTTATGACGCACTATTAAGTTTTTTTGCACATCGGGACGTGTTAAATCAAGATATCTATATTTTAATCTTGTTTCGTCCTTTACATTTGAATTTTCTTCAATTGCGAAAGGAGGAGTTTCTGATTTGTTTAAGATACGCAGCTCTTCCACCTGAATTTCAATCTGACCTGTAGGAATTTTGTTGTTCACAGAGGAACGCTTTACCACATTTCCAACTGCTGCCAAAACATATTCGTTTCTTACAGTCTGCGCCTTTTTAAAGGCTTCTTTTGACACTTCTTCAGCAAAAGAAAGCTGAATTATTCCGCTTATATCTCTTAAATCAATAAATGTCAGTGCTCCAAGTTGTCTATAGGTCTGTGTCCAACCCATAACAACAACCTTTTCTCCTATATTTTTTTCTGAAAGTTCTGCACATTTATGTGTACGCTTTAAACCTTGTAATGTTTCCATAAATAAAACCCTTTCTGTCCTGATATTTAATTATTTTAAAAAGTAGTCTATTATTTTATCAGCTGCAACCTCGGTCTGTTCACCAGTTTGCATATTTTTTATTTTAAAAATTCCTGAGTCAATTTCGTTGTCACCAAGAACAAGTGTATTTTGTGCACCAATTTTGTCAGCGTATTTCATTTGAGGCTTTAAGCCTCTGCCTATATGGTCAGTTTCGGTATTAATCTTAGCTTTTCTTAATTCGTACACAAGTTTTTGTGCATATTCATATGCTCTTTCTCCCAATGGAACAACATAAAGGTCTATTTTATTTTTCTTTGGAATTTTAACACCAAGCTCATCGAGTCTTATAAGCAGGCGCTCAATTCCAAGTCCAAAACCTATTGCAGGAGTGTGGTCGCCTCCAAGCTCTTCCACAAGTCCGTCATATCTTCCGCCGCCGCACACTGTAAAGGGACCGCTTATTATTTCAAAAACTGTTTTTGTGTAATAATCAAGACCTCTTACAATTCCGTCATCAATCTCATAAGAAATTCCCAAAAGTTCAAGATTCTTTTTAAAAGCTTCAAAATGCTCCTTACACTCGTCGCAAACATAGTCAAGCAAGGAAGGCGCTCCTGCCACCTCTTTTTGACAAATTTCTGATTTACAGTCGATTATTCTCAAAGGATTTCTTTCAAATCTTTCTTTGCAAGTGTCACAAAGCTTTTCAAGCTTTGGTCTTAAATATTCCTTTAAAGCCTCGTTATATTTTTTTCTGCACTCAGGGCAGCCGATGCTGTTTATATGAACTGAAAGGTCAGATAATCCCACCCTTTTTAAAAAAGTGACTGCAAGGCTTACAACCTCTGCATCTATTGAGGGATTTTTTGCGCCAAAGGCTTCAATTCCAAATTGGTGAAATTCCCTTAAGCGTCCCTTGTGCTTGTTTTCGTATCTAAAGCATGGCACATTATAAAAAGCCTTCATGGGCATGGGTTGTGCATAAATGCTATTTTGTAAAAAGCTTCTTACAACCGAGGCAGTCCCCTCAGGTCTTAGGGTTATGCTTCTTCCCCCTTTATCCAAAAATGTGTACATCTGCTTTTGCACAACGTCGGTGGTATCTCCCACGCCACGCTCAAAAAGCTCAGTATATTCAAAAGTAGGCATTCTTATTTCGTAATATCCGAAATTATCGCAAACCTCTTTGAAATTTTCTTCAAGATACTGCCATCTGTAACTGTCTGCAGGCAGCAAATCCTCAGTTCCCTTAGGAGCTTGTGTTCTAAACATAATTTATATCAATACCTTTCTTTTGTAATTACTTACTTATCCTTAATATTTTATTATTTTTATAGCATTATGTCAAGTTTTTTTACTATTATATTTTTAAAAATTGTCATTTTTTGTTTTTATATTCGTTTAGAATATTTTTGTTTCTTAGAAGTGGAGCTAACCCACGCCACGAAAAGGCATGGTCTTTATAAAGCTTTTTAAATTCTTTATTGCTCATGTCCTTTTCAAACTCAAGGTTTTCTATAACATTTTCATAAAATTCCTCAATTTGAGTAAAAGGCACATTTTTATTATGGGGACACACGTTCTGACATATGTCACAGCCCCATATCATTTTACTCTTTAACAAGGCATTTTTTTCTTTTTCGTCAAGGTCACCTTTTTTTTGGCTTATAAAGGAAACGCAATTTTTTTCTAAAAAGTTTCCGTCGTCAAGAATTGCATTTCCCGGGCAATTTTTTATACATTCGCCGCAATCTGCACACTTTAAGTTAAGTTTTTTAGATTCTTCTATTTCGCAATCTGTAACAATTACTCCTATAAAAACAAAGCTTCCCCACTTATGACTTATGAACATATGGTTTTTGCCTATAAAGCCAAGTCCTGCACTTACTGCCAGATAACGCTCATTCATGCCCCAGGAATCTGCAAAGCACATTGCCCTATAACCTTTTTTAGTTAAAGTTTCTGCAAGGCTCTTAAGCTTTTCCTTTGCAACAATATGATAATCCTTTCCCATGGCATATTTTGAAATTTCTCCTGCTTGGGGTATGTTATAAGAAAATATGCATACCACCAAAGACTTCGCCTCCGGCATTATCAAAAAAGGATTGCACCTTTCCTCTATGCTTTCATGCACAAATTCCGATGTGTTTTTCTCACTCAAATCAAGGCAAAGGTCTTTAAAAACCCTTGCCCTGACCACTCCCAAATCAGATATTTTTAAAAATCTTGCTTGTTTTTTTAATTCATTAAGCATAATCAATAATATCTATTCACTGAAAGCTCGTTTATTGCACCTGCAGTATATGCCACACTTTCATGGAAAACTCCGTCAGAAAATCTATATTCCCTTATTTCAAAGCCTGCACTTTGAGATATTGTAAGTCTTATAACATCTTCTATTTCACCATTCTCAAGATAATGCTCACTTACATTCATAGAAAGTCTGCCATGAATAGAAGAATCATAAAGAGGATATATTCCCTCATCATTTTCAACATACAACGCCCAATGCTGACTGTCGTCCCACATAAAAAATCCATCCTCGTCCTTTTGGGCAGAGGTAACAAGAACTACTCTTTCTTCAGAGTCACCGCTGTGAGTGAAATTATGCTCGCAATCCTCATACACATTAAGATTTTCATACCAACCGTCATCTTTAACTATTCCAATTGTCTTGTCCGGCTCTTGTTCATATGTAGCCAAGGGCGACGGGCTTTCTACAATGGTTGGTTTTTCTTCATTTGTACAACCTGCAAGGCACAAAAGAGTCAATGCAATTAAAAAAAGTTTCTTCATAAAATTTATTCCTTTCTTAAGTAAGTAAAAATTATTATAATTCTATATCAATATATTTTGTGTCAACAACACTGCATATTGCTCTGCCATTAGTTATATCGGTCATTTCCAAAATAAGCTTTTGTGTCTTATCAGGGGGAACACACACAAAAAATGTTACTTCGTTTGTGTATAAAGTGTCTTCCAGCATAAGATGCTCGGAAGAAATTTTATGTTGCACCTTCCCCGACAATGTATAATCTGTATTAATCGACACAATATTGCAAAGCATTCTTTTTATAACACCCGCAGAATGAAGCCCGAGGGTTGCAGAATTCCCATAAGCATGCACAAGTCCCCCTGTACCAAGCAAGGTTCCTCCAAAATATCTTGTGACAACCACGCAAACATCTACTATGCCCTCTTTTCGTATTGCGTCTAAAACAGGCATTCCTGCAGTTTGTGAGGGTTCTCCGTCATCAGAGTATCGAAAAATTTGATTTTCGTCTATTACATAGGCATAGACATTGTGTGTGGCATCGGGAAATTCCTTTCTTATTTGGCTTAAAAATTCCAATGCCTCTTCTTCGCTTTTGCAAGGCTTTACCGAGGTGATAAATTTTGATTTTTTTTCAACAAGAAATTCTCTTGCCTCTTTTTTAACTGTCTTATATTCTGCCTTGTTTGAAATTTTTCTCACCCCTTTTAATCAATTATCCAGTCACGCAGACGACAAAAAATACCATCGTCCGCCAAAAATTCAACCTCTATTCCATCATTGGTATATTCCTCATTTATAACCTTTTGTGTTTTGTGCAGTTCATTTAGAATATTTGCATCGGTATATGGTATAAGCACCTTTATTTTTTGCTTTTTCCCCGGCGCAAGAGATTCTATTGCCGACATAAGCTTTTCAATATTTATCCTTTTCTTTGCTGAAATTGCCACACTCATGTCATACCCCTCCAAAGAATGGGGCGCAAATTCCATACTGTCAAGCTTGTCACATTTATTAAAAACTGCTATTCTTGGTTTTCCTATAGCGCCAATATCGTCTAAAACCTCATTTACAACCCTTATTTGGTCATTTTTGTTAGGAAGAGATGTATCTATTACATGGATTAACACATCTGCAACAACCGCCTCTTCCAATGTGGATTTAAAAGCCTCTACAAGATGATGAGGAAGCTTTCTTATAAATCCTACTGTATCGACTAAAAGTATTTTTCTGTTATCCTCAAGCACTATTCCTCTTGAAGTGGGGTCAAGGGTTGCAAAAAGCTTATCCTCTGCAAAAACTCCCGCATCGGTAAGAGTGTTTAATAGGGTGGATTTTCTCGAATTTGTGTAGCCCACAAGTGCTGCTGTTATTACACCGTCTTTTTTTCTTCTTGAGCGGAAAAGATTTCTGTGTTTTTCAAGTTCGCAAAGTTCCTCTGAAAGTGCCGCAATTCTTCTTCTTATGTGTCGTCTGTCGCTTTCAAGCTTGGTTTCTCCAGGACCTCTTGTTCCTATTCCGGCGCCCGTCCTGCTCATGACCTGTCCCAGGCCTCTTAGTCTTGGCAGCTGATATTTTAATTGTGCAAGCTCTACCTGAAGCTTACCCTCTCCACTTTTTGCACGCATTGCAAAAATGTCAAGTATAAGCATAGAGCGGTCAAGCACCTTTACGCCAAGCATTTCATTAAGATTTCGTATCTGTACAGGCGAAAGCTCATCATCAAATATTACGCAATCTATATCAAGCTCAGGGAGTGCGCTTTTAATTTCCAAAAGCTTTCCTTCACCCATATAGGTTGCACTTTCAATGTCGGACTTATTTTGGACAACCTCTCCTACAACCTCTGCTCCCGCAGTTTTTGCAAGCTCGCAAAGCTCCTTCATTGATTCTTCTGTTGTGTCATTTAAAGAATCCATCCTGCCAGTATGAACCCCCAAAAGCAGAACTCTTTCCTTTTTTTCTTCGTTTATATTCAAAGTCTTTGTTTTCTCCTTTTACTATTATTCTTTCAGAATTTTTTCAATTT
>JAZURZ010000083.1:0-2615 GCA_045606465.1 Clostridia bacterium
AGCATCATAAGCAATTCCCATAGGCTCAATAAGGGCTGCTGATTCATCAGTTATACTATCTGCCAAGTGATAGAGATGACGTTCAGGCATTAACATATATTCTGCAAAACAACCATCCCAAGCATTAACAGTTCCTACAGAACGAATGTCCATACAATCTGAATAGTTACCTGTAATACAAGCCGCACATTTACCACAGCTTACACCACTCTCAGAAACGACTCTATCTCCCTTTTTAAAGTTTTTTACATTCTCACCAACCTCTTCAACAATCCCAGTCCATTCGTGCCCTATACGAACAGGATATTTAATCTGTCCACTTTTCACAAAACTACTCTCGCCTGTATAAATTGAAATATCGGTTGCACAAACTCCTGCTTTAACAACCTTAACCAATGCCATATCTCCCGTTGCCTTTGGTGTTTCAACATCAACAAACTCTGCATTGTATGGTCCGTTTACTACTAGTGCTTTCATCATAATCCTCTCATTTCTTACCTAATTTTGTTGTGTATTTAAAAGTAACCCTTCTCCATGTCGCATTATATAAAAAGGTTGCTTTTTCATTTTCATTTCTTCGATAAATTCACCAGGATTTCCATAGTGTTGACAAAAAGTCCAAAAATGACTGGGAATTGTGAGTTTTGCATTTATGTCCCCTGCAGCTTTTGCAGCTTCTTCAGAATTTAAATTTCCAAATGCCCCGTTTATAGGTGGTATAAAAAGATCAACATTTTTAAGCTCAATATTTTGGAAATAATCATTTCTGTAAGATGTATCGCCTGCAATGTAAATTCTGAAATCATCTATTTTTATCAAAAGCCCTATTGCATCAGGGGTTTCTTTGCCATGGTCACAAGGCATCGCTTTAACCAAAACATTTCCAAGTTTCACTTCGTCATTGGTCTTTATGTAAGTAACATCTTTGTTTATTCCAAGTCTTTCGCACTCAGCCTTTACATCATATGCCGCAACAAGCTTTGTTTTCTCGGTCATCATAATTGGCACTGCATCAACATCAAAATGGTCAAAGTGTGCATGAGTAGAAACAAGATAATCAAACTCAAGCTCATGTGGCTCTAAAATATGCGGCGTAATTCTTTTAAACCCAAAATATCTTTCACAACAATTTGATAAATATAGGTCGATACCAATAAGCTGATTTTCTGATGTTTTTATAATAAACCCTGCCTGTCCTGCCCAAAACACAGCTACCTTTCCTTCGGGAACAGCCATAGTCTTTATATCATTTGCAAAATTCATTTCGATACCCCTTTTTTAAAAATCACGCATAAATCCACCTGCAGTCCAACCACCATCAACAGGAAGCACTGCACCCGTAATATAAGAAGCAAGGTTGGATGATAAAAACATAACTGCGTTTGCTATATCATCTGGAACAGCCTGACGATTGAGCGGTATATGCGAAAGAAGTCCCTGCATAACTTTATTATCTGTCCACAAAGCATTTGTAATTTCTATTCCCACTGTGCCTGGTGCAACAACATTAACTCTGATACCCTTTGGAGCAAGTTCAAGAGCCATTGCCTTTGAAAGATTTATAACCCCTGCTTTCGCTGCCGCAAAAGAACACTGATTACGAAGGGGGTTCATGCCAACAACTGAGCTGATATTAACAATTGCCCCACCATTATCAGACATCAAAGGAATAATCGCTTTGCTCAAGTTATAAACTCCACCAAGGTCAACGCCCTGTATTCTGTCCCACCATACATCATCAAAATCTTCTATGGTTCGGCGCTGGTCAGGGCCAACATTTATGCCGGCGTTGTTAACCAAAACATCTACCTTACCAAAAAGCTTTTCTATTTTATAAGCAGCCTCCTTAACAGCCTCTCGGTCTGTAAGGTCAAAGTCTAATCCAACAACCTTAGCTCTGTCGTTAGAAAGCTCCTTTGCAAATTCATCACAACCATTTAAGTCGCAAATTACAACATTCGCACCGCTTTCGGCAAAATTCTTAGCCATGCTTCTGCCAAGTCCTCCCAAAGCGCCCGAAATAACAACAACCTTGTCAACAAAATTTAATTCCATCCTTTATGACCTCCATAGCATTCTATCTTATATTATTATATAAAATTTTCATTCAATTTTATATGTTTTATTCACCAACAAATATTTGTTTTTCACCTGTTTTATCCTTATCTTCCCAGCACCACTCTAAAGCAAACATCAAAAGAATATTCCTTGCCAGGTTGTAGTATTAGGGCTTCACCCCTTTTCTGTGCTTCAAGAGGAGTATCAAACGGCAAAGTGCAAGGCTCTATGGCTGCACTATACATATTTTTAAAACCACCATTGTTCATCCATACGCCCAAAAATGGTATCTTTTCACTATCAAACTCCAATGCTATTCCTCTTTGAATACTTTTATCAAAGTAACCACATATACCATTTTTCAACTTGGCTAAATAATAAAACTTATATGCCTCGCCATTTAACGCTTTTGATATCAAATGTTCCTTTGATATGGTTATAATATCACCACGCATCCCATATTTTCGAGTATCATCAAACATTATGTCAGCAGTGTTTTCTATGTCAGAATCCACAAAGACCTCACCACCCTCAACAGCAGCAAACATCAAATGGAG
>JAZURZ010000084.1:0-18099 GCA_045606465.1 Clostridia bacterium
ACTTTGTTGACTATTATACCATAATTGAAAGAAAAATTCAAGAAATACATAGGTATAATAAAAATTAGTCCATATTCAAACGCTTACCTATCGGAATCTTAAGAGAATCATTTGCCGGCAACTCAATATTGACGCTTGTGCGGTCAGCAAGCATTCCTATTTTTGTTATAAGGTCATCCGAAGCTCCGGGAATGGTTTTTGCGTGAATGTAGCCATTAAAATGATATTCATTTCTTAAAATAGAAAGACACTCTATCATAAGTTCCATGGTGTGGTCGGGAGATTTTACTACTGCAGAGCTTAAAAAAAGTCCCTCAATATAATTACGCTTATAAAAATGAATTGTAAGGTCGGCAACTTCTCGGGGAGTAAAAGCAGCTCTTGGTACATCGTTAGAGCTTCGGTTCACACAATATTGACAGTCGTACATACAAAAGTTTGTAAGCAAAAGCTTTAACAGGGAAATGCATCTGCCATCTGCCGAAAAGCTATGACAAATTCCCGCTATTGATGCATTGCCTATTCCTTGGTGAGTATTTTTTCTGTCTGAACCGCTCGAGGAACAAGACGCATCATATTTTGCACTGTCGGCTAAAATTTTCAGCTTTTGAGTAATGTCCATTATAAAAACTCCTTTTAAGTAAGTTAGTATAGAAACTCAATCGAATAATTTACAATTATAATTTATCTTCTGTGCCTAATTTAATTATATAATACGAACAAATGTTTGTCAAGAACTTTTTTTAAAAAAAGCTTGCAATTGGTAATAATTTGTGGTATAATATAACTGTTATCGAATAGAATTTTTCGAAAGAGTGGCTTTATAGCCACTCTTTCATGTTTAATTAAAGAAAAGGAGGAAAGAGTTGTTTTGAAAAATTCAATAGAAACAACTGTGCTTGATTTGTGTGAAAAGACAGCTGAAGAACAAGGAGTTTATGTTGTTGATGTCACCTCAAAAAAAGAGAACTCACAAAGAATTTTACGCATATTTATAGATAAAGAAGGTGGCGTTGGGTTAGATGATTGCGAGACGTTTTCAAGAGCAATCGAACCTATACTTGATGAAAAAGACCCAATAAAAGAGGCATACAGTTTAGAGGTTTCATCTCCTGGAGTTGACAGAAAGCTTACCGAGGACAGAGAATTTAATTATTATATTGGAAGAAAGGTAAGTGTTAAGCTTTATAAAGGGGTGGACGGAAAAAAGGAATTTGATGGTATTTTGACAGAATACAATTCAGGGACTGCAGTGATTGAAACAGAGGAAGAAAAAATATCAGTAAAAAAGGAAGAGGCAGTTTTTATAAGATTATTTTTTGAAATGTAAATAAAATAAAGGTGTTTTAAAAATTTATTATGAATAAAAGGAAAGGATAAAATAAAAATGAGTAAAGAACTTTTAAAAGCATTGTCAGATATTTGTGAAGAAAAGGGAATTGAAAGCGATGTAATTTTAGATGCACTTGAGGCGGCTTTGGTTGCAGGATATAAAAGAAACTTCAATTCTGCACAAAATGTTGAGGTTCAGCTTGACAGAAAAAAGGGGACAGTAAAGGTTGTTGCAAAAAAGGAAGTAGTTGAAGTTGAGGAGGAATTTAATGAGCAGACTCAAATTTCACTTGCCGATGCAAAGAAAATAAATGGTGCATATCAGATAGGAGATATTGTAGATATTGAAGTAACTCCAAGAGATTTTGGAAGAATTGCTGCAATGACTGCAAAGCAGGTAATAACTCAGCGTTTGCGTGAGGCGGAAAGAGGAATACTCTACAATGAATACACCAAGCTTGCAAATGAAATTATTTCGGGTAAGGTTGTGCGTATGGAAAGAGGAAATCTCTATATAGATATAGGCAAGCTTGAGGCGGTTATGCCTGCTAATGAAATACCATTTTCAGAGCAGCCCATTTCAGAGCATTTTAAAATTCATCAGAGAGTCAGCGGATATATAAGCGAGGTAAAAAATGGAAGCAAGGGAATGCAGATAATTCTCTCAAGAACCCATCCGGGGCTTATAAGAAAGCTTTTTGAAAGGGAAGTTCCTGAAATTCAAGACGGCGTGGTAGAGATAAAGAATATTGCTCGTGAGGCAGGCTCACGTACGAAAATCGCTGTCTATGCAGAGGACGATGATATAGATGCACAAGGTGCATGCATAGGTCCTAAAGGAATGAGAGTCCAGAACATAGTAGATGAGCTTGGCGAGGAAAAAATTGATATAATAAAGTGGAACAAAGACCCAGCTGTTTATATCGCAGCAAGTCTTAGTCCATCAAAGGTTATCAGCGTGGAAATAAACGAAGAAGAAAAATCATCAAGTGTTACAGTGCCTGAATATCAGCTTTCATTAGCTATAGGAAAATCAGGACAAAATGTTCGTCTTGCAGCAAGACTGACAGGCTGGAAAATTGACATCACTCCTGCAAAGGAATAAAAAATTGCTTTTTGAAAGGAAGAAAAAATGGAAAAGCATATACCTCTTAGAATGTGCGTAGCGTGCAGAAAAATGCTCCCTAAAGATGAGCTTGTAAAGGTGGTCTTTAAAGACTCAAAGGTAGAAATTGACCATTTTTTCAAAAAACAAGGCAGAGGAGCATATATTTGCAAAGATTTAAAATGTATTGAAGCAGCAAAAAAGAAAAAAGCTTTTTCAAAACATTTTAAAACATTTATTCCTGATGCCATTTATGATGAGATAAAGGAGCTTTTTAATGGATAAATTATTACAAATGCTTGGAATGGCAAAAAAAGCAGGTAAGGTAACAACGGGAGAAATTTTGTGCGAAAAGGCAATAAAATCCGGAGAAAGCGTGCTTGTAATCATAGCAAAGGATATCTCACAAAATTCAAAAAAGGATATTACAAATCTTTGTAAATATTATGGGGTCAGATATATAGAATATGCCGATATGGAGCTTCTCGGGAAATATACCGGTGGCGGTTACAGAGCGGTTGTGTCAGTTAATGATGACGGCTTTGCCAAGGTAATTTTAAATAAATATTCCATATAAGAGATAGAAAGGAATGGTGAAAATATAATGGTTTCTAAAATTAAAGTAAATGATATAGCAAAGGATTTAGGTGTAACAAGTAAAGACGTAGTTGAGAAGTTGGCATTAGTTGGAATTGAGGTGAAGGGACCTCAGTCGTCGCTGGAGATAGAGCAGTTGGGAATTTTAATAGATATATATACTCAACTCAATGATATTGGCGATATAAAACTCATAAAGCCTGAGGTTGAAAAGAAAAAAGAGCCTAAGGCAGAAGAAGTTAAAGAAACAAAAAAAGAAGAAGCTAAGAAAGAAGAAACTAAGGAAAAAGAAATAAAGGCAAAGAAAGAGGAAAACCTCGAGGAAAAAACAAAAGAGATCAAAAAGCCCAAGAAAGAAGAAAAAAAGGTTCAACCTCCTGCACCTGTCAAGAAGAAAAAGGAGAAGCCTGTTTTGCCTGCTGAAACAATAGAGCAGATTGAAAAGACAAAGAATGCTTTTGTTGTAGAAACAAAGACAGAGGTTCGTTATGTAGATACAAGAACATCTACTGCTGATTTAGAGAAAATAGAAACTACCGAACGTCTGGAAAGTATGGTAGATAGCAACATAGAGCGTCTTGAAAAGGACAGAGAAGACAGAGGCAAGAAGAAAAAGAAAAATAAAAATTTAGAAAAGCAGTTTGAACAAGAAACTCCTCAGAAAAAGCCTGAACCCAAGAAAAAGGTGATTGAGTTTATTGAAATTCCCGAGGAAATCACAGTGGGAGATTTGGCACAAAAGCTTGAAGTGGGTGCTGCAGAGGTTGTTAAAAAGCTTATGATGCTTGGAGTAATGGCAACCATTACCCAGACAATAGATTTTGATACCGCTTCATTAATAGGCGAAGAAATGGGTGTTGAGGTAAGAAAGGAAATAGTTCTTACAAAAGAGGACATACTATTTACCGAGGAGGAAGACAAACCCGAGGATTTAATTGGGCGTCCTCCTGTTGTAGTTGTAATGGGACACGTTGACCATGGTAAGACCTCTTTGCTTGATGCAATAAGAAACACATCGGTAACTGCAACCGAGGCAGGTGGCATTACCCAGCATATAGGTGCGTATAGCGTAAGGCTAAATGACCGTGATATCACATTTTTGGATACTCCGGGACACGAGGCTTTTACAACCATGCGTGCAAGAGGAGCACAGGTAACAGACGTTGCAATATTGGTGGTTGCAGCAGATGACGGAATTATGCCCCAGACTGTT
Source organism: Clostridia bacterium (assembly GCA_045606465.1). Classification (GTDB taxonomy): domain Bacteria; phylum Bacillota; class Clostridia; order UBA1381; family UBA1381; genus CAKSQL01. The sequence continues at coordinate 4,248 of JAZURZ010000084.1, forward strand.
GAGGCAATAAACCACGCAAAAGCGGCAGGCGTAACAATAGTTGTTGCAATAAATAAGATAGATAAAGAGGGTGCAAACCCTGAAAGAGTAAAGCAAATGCTTGTGGAGCATGAGCTTGTTCCCGAGGAATGGGGCGGCGACACTGTTTGCGTTGAAATTTCAGCAAAGCAAAATATCAATATAGACGGACTTTTGGAAATGGTACTGCTTATTGCAGATATGAAGGAGCTTAAAGCAAATCCGGATAAGGCTGCAAAGGGAACTGTAATTGAAGCGCAAATTGACAAAGGTAGAGGTCCTGTAGCAACAGTTTTGGTTCAGGAGGGAACTTTGAATGTTGGAGATATTGTCATTGCAGGAACAGCGGTAGGTCATGTAAGAGCAATGGTAAATGATAAGGGAAGAAGAGTAAAAACTGCAACTCCCTCAACTCCTGTGGAAATTCTTGGTCTTTCAGAGGCTCCATCAGGCGGTGACACCTTCAGAGTTGTAAAGGACGAAAAGCTTGCCCGTGATGTTGCCGAAACAAGACGTCGTGAACAAAAGGAAACACGCTTTAATGCAACAGTTAAGGTATCTCTTGACAACCTCTTCTCTCAGATTGATGAGGGTAACATGAAGGAACTTAATGTAATTATAAAGGCGGACGTTCAGGGCTCGGTTGAGGCAGTGCGCCAGTCTTTGGAAAAGCTTTCAAATGACGAGGTAAGAGTTCGTGCAATCCATGGCGGAGTGGGCGCAATAAATGAATCAGACGTAATGCTTGCAAATGCATCAAATGCAATTATAGTAGGATTTAATGTTCGTCCCGACGCAGGAGCCGTATCAGCGGCAGAACGCCAGGAGGTAGATATAAGACTCTACAGAGTAATATATCAGGCTATAGAAGAAATTGAAGCTGCTATGAAGGGTATGCTTGACCCTGAATTTAAAGAGGCAGTTATTGGCTATGCTGAGGTTCGTCAGACCTTCAAGGTTTCAGGAGTAGGAACCATTGCAGGCTCATATGTCACAAGCGGAAAAATCACCAGAAATGCTAAAGTAAGACTGGTTCGTGACGGTATTGTTATCCATGAAGGCGAGATAGATAGCTTAAGACGTTTCAAGGATGATGTCAAGGAAGTTAATGAAGGCTACGAATGTGGTATCGGAATTGAAAAATTCAATGATGTCAAGGACGGAGATGTCATAGAGTGCTTTATCATGGAGGAAATTGAAAGATAACCAAATTGATAAAATCGAAAGGATTTTAAAATGGCAAAGGAAAGAATTAATAAAATAAACGAGGAGCTTCGTCGTGAATTGAGTGCAATCTTAAGAGAGGTAAAGGACTCAAGAATTCCCATGATGACAAGTGTTGTTTCGGTAAGCGTAACAAACGATTTAAGTTATGCAAAAATTTATGTAAGTGTCATGGGCGACGAAATGGTTCAAAAAAAGGCGTTGGAGGGACTAAAGAGTGCATCGGGCTTTATACGTCGTGAGGCAGGTCACAGGCTCTCACTTCGCCATACCCCCGAAATGATTTTTGAACTTGACCATTCAATTGAGCATGGTGCATATATCAATAAAATGATTTCGGATTTGAATAAAAAGGATTGATAAAAAGATGGATAAAGCTGTAAAAATGATAAAGGCTGCTAAAAAAATAGCAATCCTTACACACATATCGGAAGACGCAGATGCTATAGGTAGTGCCTTTGCATTTGCAGATGCTGTAAGTCAGGAAGAAAAAATAGCCGATATTTATATAAGTGCAGAGCCTGAATCAAGAGTGAAATTTTTAGGAAAAGACTATATCATTTTTGATGAACAAGCTGAAATTCCTGATTATGATTTGTGTGTTTGCTTAGACAGCGCAGACCTTTTAAGGCTTGGAAAAAGAGAAAAAATATTTAAAAGTGCAAAAGCTACTCTTAATATCGACCATCATTTTACAAACACACGCTATGCAGATGAAAATTATGTTGAGGGGGATGCATCATCAACAGGTGAGCTTATATATTCTCTTATAGAAAAGATGGGAATGAATATAACTCCAAGAATAGCAGAATGTCTTTATTCTGCAATAGCAAGCGATACGGGATGTTTTAAATATTCAAGTGTCACCCCAAAAACTATGCAGATTGCGGCAGACCTTTTAAAAATTGGCATTGACCATGCAGGAATATGCAGGCTTTTATTTGATACCGAACCCAAAAATGTGCTCATGCTTAAGGGGCATATAATGAAAAATATCCGTGAATATTTTAATGGTACACTTTGCCTTGTTGCAGTGACCAACGAGGAATTTGAAAGCTTTAATGCTCCAGAAAAGGACACAGGCGATATTGTAAATATCCCAAGAATGGTAGAGGGCTGCGAAATAGCAGCATCAATTCGACAAACGCCTGAGAGAATTAAAGTAAGCTTTCGCTCGAATGGGAAATATGATGTTTCGGAAATTGCTAAAGCCTTTGGGGGCGGCGGTCATAAAATGGCGTCAGGAGCTACTATAACCAATAAAAGCATTGCTGATGCAGAAAAAATGGTAGTCGAGGAATGCAGAAAGTATTTAAAGAAAGAGCCGGTGTAAAAAAAATTATGATAGAGTATGATAAGGATGCCATTGTGCATCCCTACATAACTGAATATTTAAGAGAGGTTATCCCTGAAAGTGATGGGATTTTAAAGGAACTTGAAGCATATGCCGATGAAAATTCAGTGCCCATAGTTCAGCCTGAAACCGCTCAGTTTTTAAAGACCCTTGTAAGAATGAAAAATCCCGAAAGAATTCTTGAGGTGGGCACCGCCATAGGCTACTCCGCAATTTTAATGGCAACAGAAAGCAATGGCACAATTTCTACCCTTGAGAGTAATTCTGAAATGGTAGTAATCGCAAGAGAAAATATAAAAAAAGCAGGGCTTGAAGAAAAAATTCATGTTATAGAAAAAGATGCAAGGGAGTATTTTAAAACCCTTACAGGAGAATATGATATGATATTTTTGGACGGGCCTAAGGCGCATTATATTCATATGTTAAACGATTGCGTAAGACTTTTAAAAAAAGGCGGAATACTTGTCGCTGACAATGTTCTTTATAAGGGCATGACTGCTGATGAAGAACATGTTGTAAGACGGAAAATAACTATAGTAAAAAGATTAAAACACTTTATTTCGGCACAGATGCAACGCCCTGATTTAAGAACTGTACTTCTTCCTTTGGGAGATGGTGTAACTGTTGCAGTAAAAATTTAAGAAAAGAAAAAATGAAAGGGAAATTTCTATGAAAAAACCCGAACTTTTGGCTCCTGCCGGAAGCCTTGAAAAGCTCAAGGTTGCAATTGAGTATGGAGCAGATGCAGTTTATGTAGGTGCAGAGGAGTTCAGCCTTCGTGTGGCTGCAGAAAACTTTACCATTGAAGAGCTTAAAGAAGGCATTGAATTTGCTCACGAAAGAGGAAAAAAGGTTTATCTTACTGCGAATATAATTCCGCACAATGAGGACATAGAAAAATTTTATGATTTTGTAAAAGAAATTCGCCCCCTTGGCTTTGACGCAGTTTTGATTGCTGATTTGGGAATGTTTGATATTATGAGGGAGCATGCTCCCGAAATTCCAATTCATATAAGTACACAAGCCAATAATGTAAATTACCGCTCGGCGCTTTTGTGGTATAAAATGGGTGCAAAAAGAGTGGTTTTAGCACGTGAGATGAGCTTTTTGGAAATGAAAGAAATAAGAGCAAAAACTCCCGAAGATTTGGAACTTGAGGCATTTGTTCATGGTGCCATGTGCATATCCTATTCAGGAAGATGCCTGCTTTCGAATTATATGACTGCAAGGGACGCAAATCAGGGAGCGTGCGCTCACCCTTGTCGTTGGAACTATTCTTTAGTAGAACAAACCCGCCCGGGGGAATATATGGATATTTACGAAAATGAGCGGGGAAGCTTTATTTTCAATTCCAAGGATTTGTGTTTAATTGAGCATATTGGAGAGCTTATAAAAAGCGGAATTTCCAGCTTTAAAATAGAAGGAAGAGTAAAGACCTCTTATTATGTTGCAACCATTGTTGGGGCGTATAGGCGGGAAATTGACAGATATTTTGAAAATCCTGATGAATATACCTTTGACAAAACTCAGTTAGAGGAGCTTTGCAAGGTGAGCCATCGTCCCTATACAACAGGCTTTTCTTTTGGTAAGCCTGATGAAAATCAGCAGGTTTATACTGATAGCTCATATATCAGAGATTATGATTTGATAGGCATTGTAACAGATTATGATGAAGAGAGTAAAATTGCAACTATTACCCAACGAAATAGATTTTTTAAAGGTGATGAGATAGAAATAATTCAACCTCAAAAGGCATTTTTCACTCAAAAAATTACAAGCATGAAAAATGAAAAGGACGAAGAAATTGATGTTGCTCCGCATGCTGCCATGATAGTTAAAATGAAATTGGACAAGCCTGTTGTAAAGAATGCAATGCTTAGAAAGAAAAGAAATTAATATGTTTCTTAGGAGGAAATCTAAAAATATGATACACAAAATTATTAATTTAAGAGAAAATCATAATCCTAATCCAACACTTACTACTTATGTGTTAAATGACCCAATACAGGCGGGAAATAAACGCCCGGCAGTGCTTGTTTGTCCGGGAGGCGGATATAGATTTTGTTCTCCACGTGAATCAGAACCGGTTGCAATGCAATATAATGCCGCAGGCTTTCATGCTTTTGTTTTAAATTATTCAGTGGCTCCCAATAAATATCCCAATGCTCTGGAGGAGGTTTCCATGGCAATAAAACTCATTCGTGAAAATGCAGAAGAATGGGGAGTGGAAAAGGACCATATTGCAGTTATAGGCTTTTCAGCAGGAGGACATCTTGCAGGCTCTATCGGAATGTTCTGGAATCAGGAGCCTGTAAAAGTAGAGGATAAGTCCAATCAGCCGAATGCAATTATATTGTCATATCCAGTCATAACATCGGGAGAAAAAGCCCATCGTGATTCTTTTTTGAAACTTTGTGGCGAGGATAAGGAACTTGAAGAGCGCATGTCCCTTGAAAATCAGGTGTCGGAGGATACACCGCCTATGTTTATATGGCATACCGTGGCAGATACTTTAGTTCCTGTAGAAAATAGCCTTTTGCTTGCAAATGCGCTCCAGAAGAAAAAAATTCCTTATGAGTTACATATTTTCACCAATGGTGACCATGGAATATCAATAGGAAATTCCGATGTTGGTGTAGACGTAAGAGCAATTTCAATAAATGTCCCTAAATGGGTAGAAATGTCGGCAAACTGGTTAAAGGAATTGTTTGGAAAAAGATAGTTAAAAAAAGCAGAGAAAAAAGCAAAAAAAACTTGATTTTTCTTGACTTTTTTAGAAAATATGATAAAATACTAAAGAAGGTAGAATACCTTTTAAAAATTTAATATTACTCACATTAAAGTGTCGTTTATGCTGCAAAAGGCTTTTAAAAATAAGTCAAGGCATAATCGGTGGAAAGGGAATGGGGTGAGAAACCCTTGCGATAACTGTCGCCGTGTGCATTAAATGTTTTTATATCTCGTTGGTGAAAGCCAGTCATTGAGGGATTTTTCCTTTGAGAAGGCAGAGTATAAAAACGCAAGGCAAACTTTTTGCTTTATAAGATGTTTAGCCGGAAGACCTGCTTTTGTTAAGTCATACCATAAGAAAAAAGCTTAAATGGGAATGACAATTTTTAGCTGTACCTTAAATAAGGGCACAAGCCTTTATTTTGGTGCTTTTAAAAATGTGAGCTGTCACAGAAAAAACTCAGGCTGTGGTAATTTTTTTAAAAATAAAAAATGCCGCGGCTTTTTCTTTTTTTTTAAAGTTGCGGAAAGAAAGGAAAAGAAAAATGAAAAAAATTTTATCACTCATTCTAAGCATTATTATAAGCTTTAGCACAACAAGTTCAATTGCTTTTGCTATTGATGATGCGTCACAAATTACAGTTTATATGACAGTAAGCAAGCATGGAGAGCTTGTAAAGGACAAGTATGGAAATGTAGTTGCATTCTCCGAGGTGGTTTTAGAGGGAAAAGAAAACTATAATCTTAACGATGCATTTGCAGAATTTCACAATACATATTACGAGGGTGAAGAAGGCTATGCTTTTGAAGAAAGCGAGTATGGACCTTATGTCACTGAATTTTTAAACGATGTAAGTGGCAACTTCAGCTATCAGTTAAATCAGGGCAGCGAAATGGTTATGGGTCTTAATCATGAAATTGAGGACGGCGACACAATTGATTTTTCAATAAACAAAAACTATTATCCCGATACAGAAAGCTATGCAGTATTTAAAGATACACACATAGAAACATTTTCAGGGAAAGAAATTGAAATTGAGCTAAATCAGTCAGGATATGATGAAAATTTCAATCTGGTTTTTTCATCTTGCCCTGATGCAACAATAATTATAGATGGCGAAAAGACAGAAATTGTGACAGATGCAGAGGGAAAGGCAAAAATATTAATTGACAATCCAGGAAGATATGTTGTGTCGGCAACAAAATCTAAAATTGTAAAAGAAAAAACTGTTCCTGCAATCACTGCACCTGCCTGCATTATAGATGTTGAAAAATTACCAATAGAAAATATGACAGAGGAAATAGTAAAAAATATTGCAGAAAAATATTCACAAGCTGCAATTCTTGACGACGGCAATATGATGTGGTTTGTTCCTGATATGGCAGTGTATTCAGAGCTTTATCCTGAAAGCGAATATTATCTTGATGATGATATTAAAAAGCAATGCCTTGACAAAATTGTTACTGATGCAGAAAGCACAACTTCGCCTGCAGTTCTTTCAAAGATTATTATCTCGCTGCGTTCCATGGGATATGATGCTGAGAATATATATTATTCAAATGGCGAAGAGCTTAATGTGGTAGAAAAGCTTATAGAATTGGTAGAGAAAAAAGAAAGCAGTGTAACCAATATATATACGTTGCCATATGTAATACTAGCACTTTTGCAAAGCAAAAATTACGCTACCGAAGAACATATGGATTTTCTTATTGATACAGCTATTGAAAAAAAGGAATCATGGCAAAGTACACAGTGGGGTACTGATGCGGCAACTCCTATGCTGCTTGCATTAAGCCCTTATTATAATATTGATGAAGAAGTAACAACTGTTATAGAGGAAACAATAGAGATTATAAAGGAATGTCAGGAAGACTCAGGTCTTATAGGAAATGCGGCTTCTACAGGTCTTGCAATAGCAGCATTTTCAGCGCTGGGAATTGACGCTTTTGATGTTAAAAAAGATAAGAATAGCTTGATAGACGGACTTATCTCACAAGCGACAGAAGATATGTGCGCATTTAATCCAACAACAAATTCCTTTTCTACAGAACAAGGCTTCAGAGGACTTCTTTCATGGTATTTAATGAAAAACCAAAAGCAAAAGAGAATGTACGATTTCTCATCATATCCAATGGAAAAAGCTTATGCAACAAAGAATGAAACCTGCAGAGTAATGTTTTCAACAACTCCGAACAATGCAAATCTTACAATAGATGGACAAACCCCCGTTGATGATGGAGAATATGAACTTGCAGAGGGAAAATATGAGTATATTGTTTCAAAGTCTGGATATAAAACTAAAAATAGCAGCTTTGAAGTAACAAAAGAAGATATTAAAAATCAAACTAAAACCATAACTGTAGAGCTTAATAAAAAATCGTCACAAAGCAGCGGCGGAAGCAGCGGAGGAATTATACCAGCAATCGTAAAAAAAGATACCCAGACAGATGAAGAAGAAAAGGAAGAAATTCAAAAAGAGCCTGATTTTATTGATGTAAATAAAGAGGCTTGGTATTATGAGGCAGTAAAATATGTATATAACAATCTTCTGATGGAGGGTACAGGTAGCGGCTTCGAGCCCGATATGAAAATGACAAGAGCTATGTTTGCGGCAGTTTTGTATCGCATGGAGGGAGAAAATAAGACAGAAGCAAACACAAAATTTTCCGATGTTTTAAAGGGCTCATGGTATGAAAATGCAGTTGCATGGGCTTTGGAAAAAAATATTATATCAGGTGTGAGTGAAACTGAATTTGCACCAGACAAAAGCATAAGCCGTGAACAAATTGCAGTAATAATGTATCGTTACTCAATATATAAGGGTAAAGAAACAAATGAAAAATCAACACTTGAAGGCTTTGAGGACAAGGAAGAGATAAGTGATTGGGCATATGATGCAATGTGCTGGGCAAATGCCTGCGGGATTATGAATGGAACTAGTCAAAGCACTATTTCACCAAAGGAGACTGCCACAAGAGCGCAGGTTGCGCAGATAATTTATAATATTTTTAAGGACGAACAATAAATGAAAAGTTTTAAAGAACATAAAATAAAAATAATTATAGTCTTATTCTTTATAATTGCTTTGGCTATAGCTTTTTGTAAGGGCGGGGAAACCCCCGCCCCTAAAACTTCAGAAATGCCAATAAGTAACGATGCAACAAGTGCAATTCAAAAGGAAGAAAAAATCAATTATGATAATTTTGCAAAGGATTCATCACGATCACATTCCGAAAAGCCAGAAGTTGAAAAAGAAAATTTTAAAATATCTCCTGAGCAAAAAAATCCTGAAGCCACGCAAAAGCCAAAGCTTGCAGATACGCTCCAATCCGAAGGGGGAAAAAAAGATGCTAAGAACAATGAAATAAAAAATGAAAATTCCCAAATGAATGCTGAGTCTGAAGAAACTACTTCTCCTGCACCAGAAAAAGAGAAAAGCTTAACCTGCACGCTTTTGGTAAAATGCGACACAATATTTAAGAATATGGATTTACTAAAGGCAGAAAAAGCCGATATTATACCTAAAGACGGAATAATATATAAAAATAAAACTGCAGAGTTTACAGCGGGTGAGAGTGTTTTTGAGCTTTTAAAAAGAGAAATGAAAAACAATAATATACACCTTGAATTTGAAATAACGCCTGCGTATAATACTGCCTACATAGAGGGAATTGCAAACCTTTATGAATTTGATTGTGGAGAGCTTTCGGGCTGGCTATATAAAGTAAATGGTAAAATTCCCTCTGTGGGTTGTTCTCAATATATATTATCCGATGGCGATATAGTAGAAATTTTATATACTTGCGATATGGGAAATGACCTATATTAAAAAGAAAGGATATGTAATTTTGTATGGAATGTAATGAATTTAAAAGCTATCATCCAATTGTAAATTTCATATATTTTGTGCTTGTGATTGGATTTTCATGCTTCTTTATGCATCCTGTCTTTCTTGCAATATCGCTTGTGTGCGGATTTTCCTATATGCTTATGTTGCAGGGAGAAAAAAAAGTAAAAACAAAGCTTTTCTACATAATACTCACAATGGTTACGCTTGCAGTAATCAACCCTGCGTTCAATCATAGAGGGGTAACAATTCTTACTTATTTTCCTAGTGGAAATCCATTGACATTAGAGTCGATAATATATGGAATTTTTGCAGGAGTAATGCTTGCGAGCACAATATGCTGGTTTTCATGCTATAACGAGGTTATGACAAGTGATAAATTTATTTATCTTTTTGCAAAAATAATCCCCGCATTTTCCCTCGTTTTTTCCATGACCCTTCGATTTGTGCCAAAGTTTTCGGCACAACTAAAAGCTGTAAGTGATGCTCAAAAGTGTATAGGAAGAAATGAAAAAGAAAAACGTCTGATTAAAAAAGCAAAGAACGCATTTTCCATATTTTCAATAATGACAACCTGGGCGTTGGAAAATTCAATTGACACTGCTGACAGTATGAAAGCACGTGGGTATGGCAACGGAAAACGAACTGCTTTTTCAATTTATACTTTTGAAAAAAGGGATAAGATTGCCCTTTTATATATGATAATTTTGGCAACATATGTTGTTTTTGCAAAGACTTTGGGGAGGTTGGATTTCAACTTTTTTCCGTATATAAAAATGGCAGAAGCCTCATTTTTTCAAATAAGCGTTTTTTTGGGGTATTTTGCTCTTTGTATATGCCCTGTGATTATTGAGATTTTGGAGGTTGTAAGATGGAAGATTATAAAATCAAAAATGTGAGCTTTGCTTATCCTGACAGAGAAAATTATACCCTTTCTCAAATCAACCTTAGTATAGCCAAATCTGAATTTGTAACAATTCTTGGAAAATCAGGTTGCGGGAAAACAACACTTTTAAGACTTTTAAAGCCAACAATAGCACCTTTTGGAGAAATGGAAGGAAAAATATTTTTTAAAGACCTGCCATTAAATGAAATTGCCAAAAGAGAAGAGGCAGAAAAAATAGGTTTTGTTATGCAAAGCTGTGACAATCAGCTTGTGACCGATAAGGTGTGGCACGAGCTTTCTTTCGGACTTGAAAGCCTTGGAGTGAAAAGTAGCGAAATAAGAGCAAGGGTAGCAGAAATTGCGTCATTTTTTGGAATAGAAAGTTGGTTTTATAAAAAGGTAAGCGAGCTTTCGGGGGGAGAAAAGCAGCTTTTAAATCTTGCATCGGTCATGGTTATGCAACCATCAGTGCTTATTTTAGACGAGCCCACAAGTCAGCTTGACCCTATTGCAGCTCAAGAATTTTTAAAAGTCCTTGAAAAAATCAATCGCGAACTTGGCACAACAGTTATTATTGCAGAGCATCGCACAGAAGAGGTTTTTGCAATTTCTGACAGAGTAGTTGTGATGGATAATGGAAGGATTGTATTTGATGGAGCGCCATATGAGGTGGGAAAAAAATTAAGAGAAGCAAAGCATGATATGTATAGGGCACTTCCTGCCCCTGTTCGTATTTATAATACAATTGAAAATGGCGAAAGTTCTCCCCTTACAGTACGTGAGGGTAAAAGCTGGCTTTTGGAATACAAGAAAAAACATAAACTCAATCCTGATTTTGTACCAAAAGACAAAAATGAGGAGAACAAAGAGACAGTAATAAAGATAAAAAATACATATTTCAGATACGAAAAAAATTCCCCAAATGTTATTAAAGGATTGAGTTTGGAGATTTTCAAGGGTGAGATTTTTGCAATTTTAGGGGGAAATGGGACGGGAAAAACAACTGCACTTTCCCTTATTTCAGGTTTGAATGTACCCCAAAGAGGCGAAGTTTTAATAAATGGTGAAAAAATATCAAAAATCAAAAATCTTTATGGCGAAGTTTTGGGCGTTCTTCCGCAAAATCCTCAGACTCTTTTTGTAAAAGACAATGTTTATGATGATCTTTTAGATATGCTTACAGATGAAAAAAGCAAGGAAGAAAAGGCAAAAAAAATAACGGATATAGCAAAGGCTTGTCATATTGAAGGGTTGTTTAAAAACCATCCTTATGATTTGTCAGGGGGCGAACAGCAACGTGTAGCTCTTGCAAAAGTGCTTTTAAAAAATCCAAAGATATTGCTTTTGGATGAACCCACAAAGGGAATGGACGCACATTTTAAGGAGATTTTTGCAAACATATTGGAGAATTTAAAAATATGTGAGACGACTATAGTAATGGTATCGCATGACGTGGAATTTTGTGCAGAGTATGCCGACCGCTGCGCTCTTTTCTTTGACGGAAGTATCATATCACAAGCAAAGCCGAGAGAATTTTTTGCAGGAAAAAGTTTTTATACGACAACTACAAGCAGAATGGCAAGAGAGATACTTCCTCAAGCTATACTTGCCAAAGATGTTATTTTGGCTTTTGGCAAAAGAGAAGAAAAAAAAGATGATAAAATAAATTTAAAACCATTTTTAAAAGAGGAAAAGGGAAAAAAACAAATACAAAAAAAAGACATAACCCAACCCGAAAAGAAAAAAAAGTTTTCTGAAAATACAATTATAGCTTTGTTTTGGATTTTAATAGTGGTGCCGCTTACTATTTATGCGGGAATTTTTCTCATAGAGGGAAAAAATTATTATCTTACCAGCCTTCTTGTTATGGCGGAAAGTATGTTGCCATTTTTCATGATTTTTGAAAAACGAAAGCCTGAGGCAAGAGAAATTGTTATGATAAGTGTATTATGTGCAATTGCAGTTGCAGGAAGAATGGTATTTTTTGCATTTCCACATTTTAAGCCTGTTGCGGCGATTGTGATAATATCAGGAGTTTGTTTTGGAAGTGGGGCGGGTTTTTTAACAGGCGCAATTACAGCCTTTGTTTCCAATTTCTTTTTCGGGCAAGGGCTTTGGACACCATGGCAAATGTATGCATATGGCATAATTGGTTTTGTCGCAGGACTGATTTTCAAAGAGGGATTTTTAAAAAAAGAAAGAATATATATTTCTATTTTTGGTATTCTTGCAACCTTTTTAATATATGGAGGAATAATGAATCCGGCTTCGGTGATTATCGCTCAACAAAGTTTGAATTTAAAAACAATTATTGCATCATATATTGTGGCAGCTCCTCTTGATTTGGTTCATGCATTTGCAACTGCGTTTTTCTTATGGTTCATAGCAGAACCTATGCTTAATAAAATGGAAAGAATAAAGAGAAAATATGATATTTTGCAATAGTATAAAAATTTTTTATGACTTATACTAAATATAAAATAGAGGCAGGAAAATATGTCAGTTTAAAGATTTTTTCTTTGCCAATTGTAAAAGCCATAAGAGAAAGTATTTTATCTGATAAATTTTTAAATGCCTGAGCATTTGTTTTGGCATTTTTAGTTGAACTTGGGAAGGTTTCAGGATTTAAGCACACAGGAGTTTCATCAATTGTATTTTTTTGTGTTGGGGTATCAAAAATATTTCCCATCACAAACAACAAGTCTTCACGTGCTTTTTCGTAAAAATAAGCCCAACTATAAGGACGTCTTTTTAAAAAAGACTTTCTTTGCTGATTATCAGATTTTACTTTTTTTAATTTCGTCCGCTGGTAGCATAAAATTGAGATTGTTTAGTGTAATAATAATCAGGAGAAGGATTTATTGTATCGGGAACAAGATTTATATTTGTAATCTTTACATCCTTAAAATTATCAAGTATTGCAGATTTTTTTAAAGTAATATCATGTGGCATGCAGTAACACCTTCTTTGATATGGATTAATGATGTATTTGCGATATCGTACATATGTATACATATGTATTTTAACACAACAAAACTCTTCACAAAATAGATAAATCGTGATATAATATGGACAAATGTTATATCAATGGGCGATTTTTGTGTTGATAAAGCAAACTGAAAATGGAGAAATAAGATATTGGAGATATGCACATGTGCAGATAGGCGAAGACCTTTTTGTTGAAGAGGTAGGATACAATATGCTAAGCCAAGGCAATATGCAATTAAAAAGATATATATGCTATTCATTATTTTTTAAGTGGCAGTGGCAAATTTTGCGGGAAAAAATTAAAAAAGGGAAGATGTTATATTATAGTTCCCAATGAACTTGAAACTTATGAATATAATCCTGATGAAACTATAGAATGTTATTGGATTGTTTTTTATGGAAAAAACGCTGGAAAAATAATTGAAGAGATAGGACTTCCAAAACATAACACAGTTTTTGATTTTGATAAGAACGAGGAGTGTACAAAGATAATAAAAGAGGCTATTTTTAAAGAGTTTAAAAATGAAACTGAAGAATCATGTATGTTATATTCTTCCTTTTATAAAATACTTGCTCTCCATGCTCAAAAAAATAAAGACAAAAAAGAGGATTTTAAAAGGGTAGTGAATGATGTTGCAGATTTTTTTGAAAAGAATTTCTATACAAAAATAAAAATAGATGATGTTGCAAAAGAATTTCATTATACTCGAAACTATTTATATACACTATTCAAAAAAGAATATGGAGTATCACCTTTGGAATATCTTATGGAGATACGAACGAGAAAGGCAAAGCAGCTTATAA
>JAZURZ010000085.1:0-6497 GCA_045606465.1 Clostridia bacterium
TTCGGCTCTTCCAAACAAAAAAAGACTGTTAAAACAGTCTTTTTTTCATTTGATGATGAGGATTGAAGCCTTGCGCACGTTTCGGCAAAAGGGGGAGGAGCACGACCGCTGATGAGTGGTAGATGAAGGGAGTGCGAGGAGTGGCAGCAACACAATGAACACAAGCACATTTTAATGTGAGAAGTGTGAATTGATGTTGTAACAGGCTCGCTTGCGAGAAATCCCTTCTTCTCCGCCATCAGAAGTTAGTTCAAGGACGGAATTGCAGGTTTGTTATATAGTTCTATTAGAAAAAGAAAAAATCAAATAACGATTTAGCAGTGTATAATTTTGGATATGTTTCTTTAACAGAATTAGCAAGAAGCAAGCAACAAAAATCAACTGGCTACACTATTCAAATATGGTTAAGAGAAAGTGGTACTGTTGGTTTTCTTGTTTTATCAGAAACAGACAAAATATCTAAAACAAGAAAAGCAAACATTTTTTCAAGGTTGTTCGCTTTTCTTATATGAGAGATTAGTTCCCGTTTTCAATTTTATGAACTTCAGAAGTAGAATGACGGATTAAGAAACCAAATAAATCGGAGGAGGAGTTATCAATAATATTAATAAGATCCTTTTTCTTCGTTTCCATTTTTTTATAAAATTTGAATATATCATTTTCGTCTATACCCTTTTCAAAATCAGAAGTATTTACGGTGTCTGAAAATGTACGGAAAAGGTCTGTAAAATCTATAATTATGTTTATAAATTTATCAATCATATAATTTTTATCAGAAGTAAGCTGATTTACTGCAAAATTATCTTGTAACAACCAATTTATTACAGAAATTAATTCGTTTTTATATTTTTCAGGTAACATGTTGAGACCTAATTCAAGTGTGTTTGATGAACTAATCCACTTGTTATAATGCTCGTTGTTTTTAAATGGACTAATTCCAAAAATATAGTCCGGAGTACAATTGAAAAATTGACAAGCTTTAGAAATAAATGTACTGTCGGGAGGACGTTTGCCAAGTTCATATCCGGCGATTGTCATTCTGGTAACCCCAAGCTCGGCAGCAAGTTTTTCTTGCGAAATATTTTGTTCTTCTCTTAAACTACGTAAGCGTTCTTTAACTGTATCGTTCATTAGTAAATCACCTCTTAATGATTATAACATTTATTGAATAAAAAATCAAGCATAAAAAATTAATCAAAACTCTTGACAAGATTAAAAAAGTATGCTATAATATATAATGATAAATATTTTAAGCAAGATTGGAGGTGAAAAAATGGAATATAGTTTGAAATGGAAAATGTGGAAGGCAATGCTTGATTTTAAAACCTGCTTGAATTGTCGTAAGAATCATGGTAAAATATATGAAACAAGTGAAATGGTATATCCACAGCCCCCGCTTCATCCGAATTGCAGATGTATAATTGAAAGATTAAAAGTCCTTCTTGCCGGCACAGCAACAAATAAAGGAATTAATGGTGCAGATTGGTATTTAAAAGTTTATGGGAACTTACCTGGTTATTACATATCAAAAGAAAGAGCAGAAGAATTGGGTTATAAGTCTTATTTAGGAAATCTTTCAAAGGTAGCTCCAAATAAAATGATTTTTAAAGGTATATTTCAAAATAGAAATGGACATTTACCAACTGCGCCAAATAGAATTTGGTATGAGGCGGACATTAATTATGAATTTGGCTTTAGAGGAACTGAAAGAATACTTTTTTCAAACGATGGGTTAATTTTTGTAACCTATGATCATTATTACACATTTATTGAGATTGAATAAGGAGGGATTAAATGAATTACGAAGAAGAATTTAGAAGAAATGCATTTAAGCCGATAAAAGAAAATCCTATTATATTGGATTTTACAGGATGCAAATATTTAGGGGAAATACACTTGATATTAAAAACAAAATTTGGATTACCTGAATATTATGGAGAAAATTGGGATGCATTGTGGGATTGTATGCAGGGGCTATTTTATCAAAGAGGAAAAATTAAAGTAAATATATATGGTTTTTTGTCGCTGCCTGATGACCTGAGAGAATATTGTGTAACTATGCTTGAGGTTTTTGATGATGTGCATAGAGATACCCCAAATGTAACATTTGAACTTGTTTCATAAGTGGAATACAAACCATTCGGCTCTTCCAAACAAAAAAAGACTGTTAAAACAGTCTTTTTTTCATTTGATGATGAGGATTGAAGCCTTGCGCACGTTTCGGCAAAAGGGGGAGGAGCACGACCGCTGATGAGTGGCAGATAAAGGGAGTGCGAGGAGTGGCAGCAACACAATGAACACAAGCACATTTTAACGTGCGAAGCATGAATTGATGTTGCAGCGGCACTCAATATTCAACTAAAGAAATTGTTTAAATTCAGAGATTAGTAAAAATTGTTTGGATTTACTTTTTTGCGCAAATAGTCAAACAAGTAAATTTTTATTGAGTATGCGTTTTATAAAAACATCGTCTGTATGGATTTTTTAACATCAGACGGTGTTTTTATTTGATTTTAAAGAATTTTATTCGCCAAATATTGACACAAGTTAAAAAAAAGAGTATAATATTTTTCATAAATTCAAAACATTAAAGAGTTTGGTGACACAAACAAATCAACATGAAAGGTCATGAGAAAAATGAAAAATTTTAAGGAATTTTTGAAAAGAAAAAACATTGAAATTTCTGCAAAGCGTTATGGAATTGATGCGCTTGGTGCAATGGCACAGGGTCTTTTTGCATCGCTTTTAATAGGCACAATAATAAAAACCCTCGGTCAGCAGTTAGGTTTGGAAATTTTAGTTCAAATGGGGGACTATGCATCATCAGTTAAAGGTCCTGCAATGGCAATAGCAATAGCATATGCTCTAAAGGCATCTCCTCTTGTTTTGTTCTCCTCTGCAACGGTTGGTGCAGCAGCTGACATACTTGGTGGCGCAGGAGGACCTTTAGCAGTTCTTTTTTCTGCAATTGTGGCAACCGAGGTAGGTAAGGCAATAAGCAAAGAAACAAAGCTTGATATAATTGTAACACCTTTGGTTACAATTTTTGTGGGTGTTGTTTTTTCAATTCTGACAGCTCCCTACATAGGAATAGCGGCAAGCTCTGTAGGAAATGCAATAATGTGGGCGACAGAATTGCAGCCTTTGCTTATGGGAATTATAATCTCGGTAGTTATAGGAATTGCCCTGACTTTGCCTATAAGCTCGGCGGCAATTTGTGCAGCACTTGGACTTACAGGTCTTGCAGGAGGTGCAGCGGTTGCAGGTTGTTGCGCACAAATGGTAGGCTTTGCAGTAATGAGCTTTAAGGAGAATAAATGGGGAGGACTTCTTGCCCAGGGAGTGGGCACAAGCATGCTTCAGATGGGAAATATAGTAAAAAACCCCAAAATATGGATTCCGCCAATAATTGCCTCGGCAATAACAGGACCGAT
This sequence comes from Clostridia bacterium, assembly GCA_045606465.1. Lineage (GTDB taxonomy): Bacteria > Bacillota > Clostridia > UBA1381 > UBA1381 > CAKSQL01. The sequence goes on from JAZURZ010000085.1 coordinate 3,435, forward strand.
TGCAACCTGCGTCTTTGGTTTGCAAATGAATGGTGCGGCAGTGTCATCCGGAATGGGAACCTGCGGCTTTGTGGGACAAATAGGAGTATATACAGGCTGGCTTAATGATATAGCAAGCGGAGCAAAGACGGCAATAACTCCATTTGATTGGTTTGGACTTATTATGATTAGCTTTGTTCTTCCTGCAGTTATCACCTGGCTTGTTTCTATCCCTCTTAGAAAAATTAAGTGGATAAAGGAAAATGATTTAAAATTAGACGTATAAAAAATTATTAAAAATTAAGATTTAGTCATTAAAATAAGGCTTCAAACAAAAGAATTTTTTGCTTGAAGCCTTATTTTTGTGATTTTATTAATATATTACACGAACCTTGAGGACGCCTTCGATTGAGTTGATTTTGTCAACCAGCTCGTTTGTGATAACTGAGTCACTGTTTATTATTGTGTAAGCATTGTCCTTTTTGCTTTTGTTAATCATGTCTGAAATGTTTACTCCTGATTCTGAAAAAGCAGTTGTAAACTGAGCAATCATATTAGGAATGTTTTTGTGAATGACGGTAATTCTTCCCTTGCTGCCGCCGTGAAGCTCGCAGTTGGGGAAATTTACTGAGTTTAATATGTTTCCATTCTCAAGGAAATCAGCAAGCTCCTGAGCCGCCATGACAGCACAATTATCCTCTGACTCAACTGTAGATGCACCAAGGTGGGGAATTGCAATAATTCCCGGCTGATTAACGGTTTCAGCGCTTGGGAAATCCACAACATAGCTTGCAACCTTGCCTGAAGCAAGAGCTTCTTTAATGTCATCGTTATTTACAAGCTCGCCTCTTGAGAAGTTAAGAATTCTTACATTGTCCTTCATCATAGCAAAGGTGTCCTTGTTTATAAGGTCTCTTGTGTCGGGGGTGAGGGGCACATGAACAGTTATGTAGTCAGCCTGAGCAAAAATCTGATCCATGCTCTTTGCCTTTGTGATATGACTTGAAAGGCGCCATGCGGCATCTACTGAAAGATATGGGTCAAAGCCTATAACATTCATGCCAAGATGTCTTGCAGTATTTGCAACTAAAACGCCGATTGCACCAAGACCTATAACTCCAAGTGTTTTTCCCTGAAGCTCCTGACCTGCAAAACTTGACTTTCCTTTTTCTACTTGCTTTGCAACGTCGTCACCTGTAAGGGTGTTTGCCCATGCAATTCCATCTGTAATTTTTCTTGAGGAAAGCAAAAGACCAGCAATAACAAGCTCCTTAACTGCGTTTGCGTTTGCTCCGGGAGTATTGAAAACAACAATGCCCTGCTCTGTGCATTTGTCGATGGGAATGTTGTTTGTTCCTGCTCCTGCTCTTGCAACAGCCTTAAGATTTGAAGGTAAATTCATGTCGTGCATTGCAAAGCTTCTTAAAATGATACCATCTGCGTTTGCAGCCGCATCATCTGTAATAGCATATTTGCTATCATCAAGATGCTCAAGACCGCAAGCAGCGATTTTGTTTAGTGTAAGAATATTATACATAATGAAAAAACAACCTTTCTGCCCACAAAACTAACTAAATATACTCTTTAAAACCTTGTATGTGGGCACACAAGAAGTATAAAATTATTAAAGTTATTTGTTTTCAGCTTCGAATTTCTTCATAAATTCAACAAGCTTTTGAACGCCCTCAACCGGCATTGCGTTGTAGATGCTTGCTCTCATGCCGCCAACTGATCTGTGACCTTTTAAGTTTACAAATCCTGCTGCCTTTGCCTCTTTAACAAATTTTGCATCAAGCTCATCATTTCCAGTAACAAATGGAACATTCATTAAGGAGCGGTCCTCTTTTACAACTGTGCCTTTGAACATTTCGGAAGAATCAAGGAAATCGTAAAGGATTTTTGCTTTTTCTTCATTGATTTTCTGAATAGCAGCAATTCCGCCCTTTTCCTTAATCCACTCTAACACAAGCTTTAACACATAAATTCCATATGTAGGAGGAGTGTTATACATTGAACCATTTTCAGCATGAATTTTATAATTGAACATTGTTGGTGTAATGTCCATTTCGTTTCCGATAAGGTCTTCGCGGATAATTACAAGTGTAACACCTGCAGGACCTAAGTTTTTCTGAGCACCTGCATAGAGGATACCAAACTTGGAAACGTCCATAACCTCAGACATAACCATAGAAGAAATGTCAGCAACCAAAGGAACATCGCCTGTGTCGGGAAGTTCGTTGAATTTTGTTCCGTAAATTGTGTTGTTCATGCAAATATAGAAGTAGTCAGCGTCCTTTGAGAAGGTTGACTTGTCAAGCTTGGGTATGTATGAAAAGGTTTTGTCGGCAGAAGATGCAATTTTGTTTACAGTGATGTAACGCTCTGCTTCCTGAGCCGCTTTTTTAGCCCACTGACCTGTAATAACTATATCACACTTTTTGTTTTTGTTTCCCAAATTCATGGGTATCATGGTAAATTGGCTTGAAGCTCCGCCCTGCAAGAACAACACCTTGTAGTTGTCGGGCACATTCATAAGATCCCGAACCAATGCTTCTGCACCATTGATTATTTCCTCATAGTCCTTTGAACGATGGCTCATTTCCATAACTGACATGCCGGAAGATGCATATTCCACCATTTCTTTTTGTGCCTTTATGAGCACCTCTTCGGGCAACATTGAAGGACCAGCTGAAAAATTGTAAACTCTCATTTTTTAAAACCTCCCATTTTCAAAAAGCCGAAATTTCAAATTCGGAATTTTTAAAATTCAATATATCTTGTAAAATACAAGTGTTTATATTATATAACTTTTTTGAAAAATAGTCAACACTTTACAGGGCAATTTTAAAAAAATTTACTTTTTGCCGAAAAAAGCTCTTTTTTTTAAAATCTTTTATGCAAAAATAAAAAAACACAGTGAATTTTTATAAAAATAAAGCAACAAAAGAAGGCGCTGTTTAAAAACATAAAAGATTTTAAACAGGACCTTTTCGGGGATAGGTAAAAAAGAGGCAGAATGAACAAACTGAGCCAACAAAGCCATTTTAATGGCTTTGTTGGGTTACCCGAAGGCGTACTCTTGGT
>JAZURZ010000086.1:0-5341 GCA_045606465.1 Clostridia bacterium
CTTAACAGAATAAAGCTTATGATGGCAGTTGCATTTGAGAATTTAGAAGAAGCTTCTTATGAAAAGATTGAAGAGGAGAAAAGGGAAGAAAAGTCACCTGTTTTGAAAATTTAAAAAATAAGAGACAAAATAAATAAAAGGCGCTGTTTAAAAACATAAAAGATTTTAAACAGCGCCTTTTCGGGGATAGGTAAAAAAGAGGCAGAATGAACAAACTGAGCCAACAAAGCCATTTTAATGGCTTTGTTGGGTTACCCGAAGGCGTACTCTTGGTACGACCCAGAGGCGAAGTTTGTTTATAGCAAAAAGGAATAAATTATGAAAAAAATCGAATATATGAGATTTTTCTTTATAATTTAAGATTTCTTTGATTTATACTTAATTCAAAACCTTGTTTTTGTCACCTTTTCTGAGTTCTGGACTTTTTTAACAGCCCCAAAAATTTCATATGAGATTTTCTGTCCCAACTACTTACAAAAATCTAAAATTTCCATATGGGTTTTTATACTCTTACTTTAGCAAAGCGTTTTTTATCAATATCCAGGATTAAATTCAAGGGATTCGTCATTATCTATCCAATCCTGAACATTAATGATGCGATATTCATCCTTAGTATCACGCACTATCACAGTTTTTATCCCTGCGTTTATGACCATTCTTTTGCACATAGCGCATGAACAACTATTCTTTACTATTGTTCCGTCAGAAGCTTCAATTCCCACAAGGTAAAGTGTTGCATCAATCATGTCCTTTCTTTCGGCTGAAATGATTGCATTTGCCTCTGCATGAACGCTTCTGCAAATTTCATAGCGTTCGCCTCTTGGAATATTCATCTCCTGCCTTATGCAACGTCCCAAATCTGTACAATTTTTTCGTCCTCTTGGAGCTCCCACATAGCCTGTAGAAATTATCTCGTCATTTTTAACAATTATGGAGCCAAAATTTCTCCTAAGACAAGTGCCTCTCTCTGCCACAGTTTCGGCTATATCCAGATAATAATTATGTTTATCTCTTCTTTGCATATGTATCCTCCTAAAGAGTGCCCGCAAGGCACCATTTTCTTCTCTTTTAATTTTATAACTTTTTGTAACTTATGTCAATATATTTTTAAGATAATCCAATGACTCAAAACCTCTTTCCATCCAATTTAAAAGATATTTTTCACACAATACAGACAGCTCATCTAATGCTTTTTCTGAAATTTGAAAAGAAAAAATCCTTTTTGGAGTTGCTGACAAAACATAGGCTATTACATTGTGAAGCTCTTTTGAAAATGGTTCTCCCTTCCCCATCCCCGAATGACAATTTCTGCAGATGACGCCGCCATGCTCCGAGGAGAAAAAATCAAGTCCCTCCTCGCAGCCACAGGCTATGCATTGTTCCAAAACGGGTCTATATCCCATATCGTCAGCGATTTTTAACTCATAGACTGACTTGGCTTTTTTTATTGGGACATCACAATATGCCAAAGCGTAAAATGTGTTAAGTAAGGTTCTTAGCATTGGTGTATTTCGGGCATTGGGACTTTGTGAAAAGCATGTAATTTCTGCAAGATAATTACTGAGTGCAAGCTTTTGTATGTCCTCATGTATAGGAAAAAAGTTTTCAATTGCAGTAACATTATTTACCTTCCCGACCTCGCCCTTACCAAAATAGAGATTAAATTCCGAAAAGCTAAGAAACTGCGACGCCGCCGACTGGCGGCTTTTCGCACGTTTTAAATCATATATTGCGGCTTTTACTATTCCAAAATCTTCAGTAAAAATTGTCAACATACGATTTCCTTCACCAAAATTAGATTGTTTTAATATTAATCCATTTGTTATTTCCATTATTTATCCCCATCACCATATATCTGCATAAGACTTCTATGCAAAAGATACGCCTCTATGCTCCCATTAAGTCTGAATGCCTTCCATGCAATCTTTTTCATGTTCATAAAAACCAATCCTCCAAAAATTTTATCAAATTTTCAGGTAGCAAAATATATACTTTCGCTAAAGTTAGGATTGGTATTTTTATATTTTAATATACTGACACTATTTTCTATTCATTTTCAAATCCGAAATTTTTTATCATGCTATTTGAGTTTCGCCAATCAGGCTTTATTTTTACCCAAAGCTGCAAAAATACCTTTTTATCAAGCATTTTCTCAATATCTGCTCTTGCAAGAGAGCCTATTTTTTTGAGCATTTCACCATTTTTTCCTATTATTATACCTTTATGGCTTGCCTTTTCGCAATATATATTAGCATAAATTGTTACAAGCTTTTCGCTTTCTTTCATTTTTTCAATGCTTATCGCAATTCCATGAGGAACTTCCTTGTCCAAAAGCCAAAGCATTTTTTCCCGGACAATTTCTGCTGCTATTTGCTTTTCAGGCTGGTCTGTGACCATATCCTCCTCAAAAAATCTCGGACCTTCTTCTATATATTCGCAAAGCTTAGCCACCAAAAGTTCGGTGCCGTCGCCTGTCTTTGCGCTTATAGGAACAATTTCCGAAAAGTCACACAAGCTGCTATAATCTGCAATCATGGGAAGAAGGGTTTCCTTTTTTACAAGGTCCACCTTATTAATTACCAAAATGCAAGGCAACCCAAGCGAATTTATATTCTCTGCTATCTGCCTTTCTGTCTCTCTTATTCCGCAGGCTGCATCTACAACAAATATTATAACATCAGTGTCCTGCATAGACTCCTTTGCAACCCTTACCATATATTCTCCTAAGCGATTGTGAGGCTTATGAATTCCAGGAGTGTCGGTAAAAATTATTTGCTCGCTATCGGTAGTGTAAATTGCCAATATTTTGTTTCTTGTGGTCTGTGGCTTGTCAGATATAATTGCAATTTTCTGACCTGCAATATTATTTAACAGAGTGGATTTTCCAACATTGGGCATGCCAATAATTGATGCAAACCCTGACTTAAAAGTGTTTTTCTTCATTTTGTAAACCAATTCCTTTTTATTTTCTTTTTTTAAATCCGAACAAAAAGAACAAATCCGCAATTCCTAACACAAGGCATGGAATCAGTTTTTTTGCATCGGTAAATATCATTTCCAAAGTATATGTAATTTTTTTTATGTCCCCAAAGAGAACAACGCCCAAAACAATTGCTCCCAGAGCCGAAAAAAGAACTGCTGCCGCTGCTGAATCCTTTGCCATTTTCGCTGTAGGCAAAATTTTGTCGGTCGCAGTATCCACCGTTGCTTCAACAGATGTATTTATAAGTTCGGCAAAAATCACTATTATAATTGCAACCATCAAAACTGCCCATTCAATTTTACTTATACCAAAAAAATATGCAAAGACACAAATAAGATTTGCAATAACCAAATGAAATCTTAAATTTTTTTCGTTGCGGCAGGCTTTTAAAAAGCCCTCAACTGCATGAGCAACGCTACTCAAAAAGCATTTGTTTTTCATTTTTATAACACCTCAAAAAAGAAATTAATCTCTTGTTATGTTAAGTCTTTTTAAAATTGCCTCTTGTTTTTCGCACATAATTTTCTCGCCCAGTTCATCATCTACATGGTCATATCCCAAAAGATGAAGCATGGAATGAACTGTCAAAAAAGCCATCTCTCTCAAAAAAGAGTGCCCAAGCTCCTTTGCCTGCTCTGCGGCACGCTCGGCTGAAATTACAATATCCCCAAGCACTACCACATCGTCATCAAAATCAAATTCAGAATCTATAACATTGCCATTTTCATCAAACTCAAGTATCGGGAAGGACAAAACATCGGTGGGAGCATCCTTTTGTCTGAACTCACAATTGAGTCTTTTAATTTCCTCATTGTCAACAATAATTACGCTTATTTCGGCATCAAAGTCGCATTCCTCAAAGGCAAGTGTTTCTTTACAGACTTTTTCAATCGTCTTTATGATTTCTTTGTCTATTTCTTGACTGTTCTGCTCGTTCTCTATGAATATTTCTGTCATTTTTCTTTTTCTTCTCCTGTTCGTGTTTTTCATACGCCTTAATTATTTTTTGCACCAGGGGATGGCGCACAACATCTTTTTCTGTCAATATGCAAAAAGCTATGTCCTCAATTCCTTTTAAAATTCTTTGTGCCTCAGAAAGTCCCGATTTTTTGCCATCGGGCAAATCCACCTGAGTCACATCGCCTGTAACAATAGCTTTTGAGCCAAAGCCTATACGTGTGAGAAACATTTTCATTTGTTCGGGAGTTGTGTTTTGTGCCTCGTCTAAAATTATAAAGGCATTATCAAGCGTTCTTCCTCTCATATACGCAAGGGGAGCAACCTCAATCATTCCCCGCTCCTGATTTCTTAAAAAGCCTTCGGCTCCCATCATTTCATACATTCCATCATACAAAGGGCGAAGATAGGGATCTACCTTGCTTTGCAAATCTCCGGGCAAAAATCCTAATTTTTCGCCTGCCTCTATTGCAGGACGGGTCAGAATTATACGATCTACCTCTTTATTTCTAAGGGCTGTCACCGCCATTGCAACCGCAAGATATGTCTTTCCTGTACCCGCAGGTCCTATTCCAAAAACAATAGTGTTTTCTTTAATTGCTTCAATATACTTTTTTTGTCCAAGGGTTTTTGTTTTTATGGGACTTCCATGCGAATTTACAGCTATGCAGTCATCTCCGAGCATTTTTATGTCAAAGCCGCCGTTTTCCTGAACCATAGTTATTGCATAGAGAATTTTTTGCTCGTCTATCATTTCTCCTTTTTCTACTATATCCATGAGTACCTTTAAAACTTCTTCTGCTTTTTCGCAAAATTCCTCTTCGCCGCTTATTTTTATTTTTCCATCTCTGGATACAATGCTTACTCCCAACGCCTTCTCAAGAAGCTTTAAATTCTGGTCAAAGCTTCCGAAAAGTGCCGACATATCCAGCTCTTCAGGTATTTGAATTTGTTTCAATATTTATCACTCCTGTTTTTCCTCTGACAATTCCTCCGACACCACAAGGGGAATTTCTCCGCCTATATTTTCTTCAAACTGCATTGTCAGTTTTACTTCTATTGTTTCTTCATCTATTTTGGAATATGTGCTTTCCTTGTCAATTAAAACTGATTTTGGCAAAAGGTCTTGCGCAATTTCTGCTTCCAATTCGTAGCACGCCGCCAAAACTGCCTCCTCCTCAGTAAGAGGTATTTTTTTTATAATTTCCTCCTCATAAACATCGTCTTTAATTCCAATGCCTATGTAGCCTTCCTTGCCCCATTTGAGTTCTTTTTTTATCCGAGTGACGAAATAGTCTTCAAAGGGAATGTTTCCCTCTCTATAAAGAGGTATTTCAAACCCAAAAATTCTTATGGTTACATGATGCTTTTTCTTTCCTGTCTTAACTCTTTTTTCCCTAT
>JAZURZ010000087.1:0-44462 GCA_045606465.1 Clostridia bacterium
AAGCATCGCCATGAAAAGCTTTTAAAGTTTTCATCCTTCCATGCAGCAAAAAGCACTGCGAATGAATTTATAACATGTATTGACGGACATACATTTGTGTTTGTATCAAAGCTATATAGCCATTTTACTATACTAATAAAAATATTATCACGCTCAAAATCTGAAGGTCTTAACTCCTGAGATGTGGGATATATTATGTAAATAAGCATAGTAATTATATTTGTAAGCATAATATATTTCATCAAATTTTTAAAAGAGTCCACATTAAAGAAGAATGTGTATGCAACCATTCCTGCCAGAAAAACAAACCAGAAATAATATGGTATAACAAATATTTCACAAAAAGGAATATAGTCATCCAGCGCACTATAAACAACGTTATATTCAAGCTTTAAAATCCTCTCTAAAAAAGGAAAAACAATAGCGTAACCCACCCAGAAAAGCAACATCAATACATGGCAATACTCAGGTGTGTTTAGATTGTTTAATCGAAGCTTTTTATAATCCACGGTTGGTTCGAGCCACTTCATTGTTGTTATTTTAACCCTCACTTTTTTGATATTTTTCTTTTTTCATCATTTTATCACGTATAATCTGCAAGTGCGGACGATTATATCTTTGGACAAGTATAAAAGGCAAATTTCCTATAATGCACAAAATCCACACAACTATTCCTTCTATGCTTTTTTTCCATATCCAATAATTGCCCACCGAAACTATGCACAATATCCAATGTATAGTTTCTGCAACGCAGGTTTCTTTAATAAGCCTTTGCACATCGTGCAATTTTGCTGTCGGCATCAACTTTTTAGGGAGAATATTATTCATGATTTTACTCATGTCAATTATCTCACCCTTCCACTTGCGAATATTTAATTTTTCGTATATTTTCCCGCCTTTTTCCCATTTAAACGAAAGGAATGGATACTTATTGTCATCAAACCATTTGCGAGGAAGTGCTGCCCCTATATAAAAGGATATAAGTCCTGTAACTCCTACCCAAATCATGCTCCACAATAGCTCCATTAAAATGTTTTCTCCTTTCCGATACTAACCAATTCATCATTTCTTTTAAAGTATGCCACAAAATAAGTTATAAGCGATATTATCATAAAAAATGCACTTATAATTATAAGGAAATTAACAAGCGAGGAAGACGCATCGGGAAAAAGTATAAGAATTATCATGCAAATAAATAAAACAGTAGTGCACAACTTTCCGCTGAATTTCGCCCCTTCAAGCATTTTGCCACGTCTTAAATTTATTATTCCCATAACTGCCATAAAACCCTCTTTAATTACAAAAAGCAAAAAAAGCATCAACATATTTTTATACTTCAAACCAAGGCAAACCATGAGTGTTCCTTGCGTAAGCTTATCAGCGACTGGATCAAGAATTTTGCCGAACTTTGAAATCATATTACATCTTCTTGCAATTATTCCATCAGCCATATCAGTAAGTGACGACAAGGCAAGAATTCCTCCCGCCAGCCAATAATCGCTTATTTTTTCTGCATGTAAATATATGTAAACATATACTGGTATTAACAACAACCTGAATATGCTCAAAAGATTAGGAATTGTTAAAATTTCTTTTTTGTTCATTCTTCCCACTTCCCTTGTTTTTTGTTTTAAACTCACTAAACAAAACCCTATATTATTATACCTAAATTAAAATATATTGTCAATAATTCAAAAAAATAAAATATATACAAATTATAAATTTTTTAAAAAACAACACTGTCCTTTAAAAATGCAATACATTTTCAAAAAACAGTGCCATTTTTCTTATCTCATTAATTGGAGGATATAAACAAAACGAATCCTTTTTTATTTTCTACCTAAATTATGTTTTATCTCTTATTTTGTTGATTATCCTTGTTCTGATTGTTTTGGTTGTTGTTCTGATTGTTATTTTGCTTGTTGTTCTGGTTGTTCTGGTTGTTCTGGTTGTTTTGGTTTTCTTGTCTATTCATTTTTATCACTTCCTTTCGATAAATATTATTGCCTCACAAAACAAATTTTATACAAAAAGGAAAAATTAAAATAATTAAATTTTAAACAAGTCTGTTTCTTTTTCCGCCATCAAAAAAGTCTTTTATGTTCAATATAACCTCGTCCCTGCAACGCTCCCTTGCCTCATATGCACCCCACGCAAGATGAGGAGTGAATATAACATTTTCTCTGTCCATAATTTTAAAAAGAGGATTTTCTTCTCTTATGGGCTCTATGCTATAAACATCAGTTCCAAACGCTGCAATTTCTCCATTTTTTATTGCCTCTGCCACTGTCGCCTCATCAGTAAGAGCTCCTCTTGCCACATTCACAAGCACAGCGGTTTTTTTCATTTTTTCAAGCTCTTTTTTACCTATTATTCCCCTTGTTTCATTTGACAAAGGCAAATGCAGGCTCACTATATCAGATTTTTCCAAAAGCTCATCAAGGCTTACGCAGTTTACTCCCTGCTTTTTGCTTCGTGAATATGCTAAAATTTCACAACCCATAGCTTTTGCAATTTCTGCAGTCTTTGCGCCTATATTGCCATATCCCACTATTCCCCATGTTTTTTTGTTCAATTCGCAAAACACAGGAGAAAGACAATTCGCAACACCGCTTTTGGTATATTCGCCGTTCTTTACATATTTGTCATAGAATGGAATATGCATAATGAGCGACAACGCCAACGCTATTGTGGTTTGGGCTACGCTGTCGGTAGAATACCCCGAAACATTGCACACTGCTATATTCAATTTCCTGCAATCTTCTAAATTTACATTGTCATACCCCGTGGCAGTTATGCAAATCAGTTTTAAATTTTTTGCCCCTTTAAGATTTTCTTCACTAACCTTTACCTTGTTTAAAACTGCCACATCACAATCGGCAAGTCTTTGTTCTACCTGCTCAGGCAAGGTTGTGTTGTAAATATAAACCTCTCCCAATTCAGAAAAAGGCGACAAATCCAGGTCTTTTCCAAGGGTGTCTGCATCAAGTACCACTATTTTCATATAAAAACCAACCTTTCTTGAGTTTATTTGTTTTTATCCCATCCATTATATACATGACCATGGACCCCGTCCATTGTTACAACCGTTCCGCTATTTAAAATTTGTGTTGCGCCTTTGGCACCTATAATTACCGGGATATCAAGTGCCATGCCAATAATTGCAGCATTATCTCCTCTTTCCTCGCATACTATACCTGACGCTTTTTTTAAGTATGGCACCATTTCCTTTGTAGTATTTTTGGTTACCACAATATCTCCAGTCTTAAATCTTCCCCTTAAATCTTCAATAGACCTTACAACACAAACCTCGGCAGTTTTTTCAATTTTATTTATGCCCTCACCGCTGACAAGAATATGTCCCACCAGATGAACCTTAATAATATTTGTAGTTCCGCTTACTCCCAATGGCGTCCCGCCTGTAATTACCACCAAATCCCCTGTCTTTAAAAGATTGGTTTTGACTGCGCACTCGACAGCGTGGTCAAACAACTCATCACTATTTTCCTTTAAATCACTGATTATGGGAACAACTCCCCAGGAAAGATTAAGCTGGCGTCGAATTTTTTCATTCATTGTAGTTGCAATTATGGGGCAATTCGGTCGGAATTTTGAAATCATATGAGCAGTTCCGCCGCCAAATGTCAATGCAATAATTGCCGCTGCATTCAAATCATGTGCTGTGGTGCAGCTTGCATGAGAAAGAGCATTTGTTACGTCCATATTTTTAGTGTTAAAATCGGTATTATGTGAAAGCCTTTTTATATAATCTATATCCCTCTCAGTACGCTCTGCAATCATTGCCATGGTCTTGACGCTCTCTACAGGATATTTCCCTATGGCAGTCTCTCCCGAAAGCATAATTGCGCTTGTTCCGTCATAAATAGCATTTGCAACGTCGGTGGTTTCTGCACGTGTGGGACGATGATTTCTTATCATGGAATCTAACATCTGAGTTGCAGTTATAACCACCTTTCCTGAATGATAGGTCTTTTTTATTATCTTTTTCTGATAGACAGGTACATCCTCAAGAGGAATTTCCACACCCATATCTCCTCTTGCAACCATGACACCGTCACTTGCCTTTATGATAGCATCTATATTACAAACACCCTCATAATTTTCTATCTTGGCAATTATTCTTATGTTTTCGCCGCCATTTTTATTCAAAAGATTTCTTATCTGCAAAACATCCTCGTGGTTTCTCACAAACGATGCAGCTATAAAATCAACATCTTCTTTAATTCCAAATAAAATATCATCTATATCCTTTTGGCTCATATATGGCATTTTTAAGGACACATTTGGAACATTTAAGCTTTTGGAATTAAAAACTGTTCCGCCGCTTTTAATTTCGCACACTATGCGGTCACTTTTTACACTTACAGCCTCAAGTTCTATAAGTCCGTCATCAATTAAAAGTGTTGTTCCTGCCTTTATATCCTTCACAAGGTCTTTATAGGTTATGCTTACTTTTGTTTCATCACCCTCTACATCGGTAGTGCAAATGGTGAATTTTTCACCTTCGACAAGCTTGGCACTGCCATTTTTGAAGCTTTTAAGTCTTATTTCGGGTCCTTTTGTGTCCAAAAGTATGGCAACAGGAACATCAAGCTCCTCTCGAATTTTTTTTATTTTCTTTATACGCTCAAGGCTCTCCTCATGAGTACCATGCGAAAAATTAAGTCGTGCAACGTCCATACCAGAAAGCATTAGGTCTCGTAAAACATTTTCATCATCTGTGGCAGGTCCCATTGTGCAAATTATTTTTGTCTTTCTCATTTTTCCTCCTATAATTACACTAAAAAAACGGATGTTGCAAAGCACTTTAATTTTGGTACCTGCAACACCCTTTTCATTACACCGATAATTTCCTTGACAACTCTACCAATTCCATGGAAATGTTTTTCTTCATGGCAAGACCTTCTTCAATGTCAACATCAACAATTTTACTATTCTGCATACAAACTATTCTGTTGCTCTTACCCTCTATAAGAAGCTCAACTGCACGTCCTCCCATATTACTTGCAATAACACGGTCACGTACTGTCGGTCTTCCTCCTCTTTGAATGTGTCCAAGAACTGTGGCTCTACTTTCAATTCCTGTTTTTTCCTGAATTTTTTTCGCTATTTCTTCAACTCCGCCGATACCCTCAGCAACCACAACTATATTATGCTTTCTACCTCTTGCTTTTCCCTCAAGGATAGGGCGCAAAACATCGTTGTCAAAATCATATTCCACCTCAGGCATCAAAACAACCTCTGCGCCACAGGCAATAGCCGAATTAATTGCGATATATCCTGCGTGTCTGCCCATGACTTCAATAACCGAGCAACGTTCATGGCTCGATGATGTGTCACGAAGCTTATCAACAGCATCTATAACAGTGTTAAGGCAAGTATCAAAGCCAATGGTATATTCACTGCAGGCAATATCGTTATCTATTGTGCCGGGTATAGCTATAGTGGGAACTCCCTCTCTGCACAAATCTCTTGCGCCTCTGAAGGAACCATCGCCACCTATTACAACAAGTCCGTCAAGTCCTGCCGCCTTTGCATTTCTAACCGCCTTTTTTACGCCTGCAGGCTCTTTAAATTCAAGACAGCGTGCAGTATGCAAAATTGTGCCTCCCTTTTGAAGAGTTTCGCCGACGCTTCTTGCAAACATAGGCTCCATATCATTATTTATAAGACCATTATAACCATGATATATACCAACAACCTCTATTTCATGATAGCATGCAACCCTTACAACCGCTCTTATTGCAGCGTTCATTCCCGGAGCATCGCCTCCGCTTGTCAATACGCCTATTTTCCTGACTTGTGTCATAAAATTAATCTTCCCTTCGCCATAAAATTCATTTGTAGATAAAAAATATATTAATTTAAAGTTCTGTTTCTAATATTAAATCGTGTGCCATGCAAACCTCGCTTGCAGGAACAAGTATTTCATAGCAAAAATCCTCTTCATTTTTTTTAAAAGAGCGCACCTTTGTTATGATATTATTATCTTCTATTATTTTTTTTATTTGCTCAAAAGCTTCTCTGCTCTGAGCCACGCAAATAACAGTCCACATATACTTTTAATACCCCTTTTTTATAAGTAAAGCTTTATTCTCCTGAACGCAAAATACCATGCTTTGTGTATATTTCGGCACTTCCATTAATTTTTATTGCAGAAGTAAACTCTGTAAACTGCGCAATATACACCTCGCCTGCATTGAGCTTTTCAGTATGATGAAATCTGGTATTTGAGCCTCTTGTGAGTCCCATTATATTTACGCCATCTGACAATGCCTTTATTGCAACATAGTCTGTGCCGCCAATTTCTTCCTTATCCAAAGCTATCAACTCCTGACTTTTTTTTAAAAACCTCTTAATCAATTCTTCACCAGTGTATATTTTACTCTAAAACTTCAAAAAAAGCAATAGATTTTACCAAAGTTTTAAAAATAATCATGTTTTTTAAAAAAGCATGGAAACCTTTCTTAACAAAGCTTAACATTTTCAGTACCAAATTCATCAAAAAACTGTTGCATCTGCTCCTCGCTTGCCGAAATCATATAGTTCTCAGATGCTTCATAGCGCTTTTTAGTGTCCTCAACATATATTACGGGCTTTATGTCGCCATGCGACATAAGTGAAATCTGCTTTACCTTATTTATTTTTCCCGCATCGTAAGTTTTGATACGTATAAAAAGCTTTTTTTGATTTTTTTCAGGCTCCAGAGCATCAAGCATAAGTACCTTTTCGCACAAAAGCTTTGGTTCTTCGTCCTCCTTAAAGCTTATTCTTCCCTCAACAACAACTGCAGTTTCTTCCTGCAACAGCGAAGAATATTGACTCAAAATTTTGGGGAAAACTATAACCTCTATACTTCCTGAAAGGTCCTCTATTTTTACAAATGCCATCTGAGTATTGTTTTTTGTGGTTTTGTTTTTTCTTGCCCCCACAACGCCGCAAAGCTTCATTTGTTTTCCGTCGGTTATTTCATCAGAAATCACCTTATAGCTGCCATCTTCATCTCTTTCCACCGCCGAAAGCACCGATGCAATATTATATTTAGAAATTTTCTTTACCTTTTTGATATACTCCTCCATAGGATGTCCCGAAAGATACATTCCTATTGTTTCCTTTTCCATTTTTAAAAGTGTTTTTTTGTCAAATTCCTCTATTTTAGGAAATTCTATCTCAACATTTTCCTCCTCGCCAAACAAAAGCATCTGTCCGGGAATAATCTTTCTTTGTTGCTGTGACTCACCATCAATTACCCCTTCAAATACATTAAGAAGCTGAGAGCGCTTTATTTTCATAGAATCAAATGCACCGCATTTTATCATACTTTCTACAGCACGTTTGTTCATATCATTTCCCGTCATTCGGGTAATGAAATCTGCAAAATTTTTATATTCTCCATTCTGCTCACGCTCTCTGACAACATTTTTTATAAATCCCGCTCCGACATTTTTTACACTTGCAAGCCCAAATCGAATTGCATTGTTTTCCACTGTAAATGTGTCTTCGCTCTTATTTACATCGGGTGGCAGTCTGTCTATGCCCATATCGGCACAATTTAAAATGTACTGGTTCATTTTGTCCATATCTCCTGCATTGGATATGAGCGATGCCATGAACTCTACAGGATAAAATGTTTTTAAATATGCAGTCTGATATGTAATATATGCATATGCTGCTGCATGGGATTTGTTAAATGCATAATTTGCAAAATCATATATTTCATCAAAAATTGAAATTGCAATTTTTTCGTCTATGCCACGATTTACACAACCCTCAATCAGCACATTTCCCTCGTCGTCTTTTTTGCCATAAATAAAATTCTGACGCTCCTCCATCATAAGTTCAGTCTTTTTCTTGCTTATAACACGTCTCATCAAATCGGCATTTCCAAGAGAATATCCCGCCATGTCACGAACTATCTGCATAACCTGCTCTTGATATACCATGCAACCATATGTAACATTTAATATTGGTTCTAAAAGGGGATGCTTATATTTTACATCTTCAGGATGATTTTTATTATGTACATACTTTGGTATAGAGTCCATAGGCCCTGGGCGATAAAGTGCAATTCCCGCCACAATATCTTCTAAAGATGTGGGTTTTAACTCCTGCATAAAGGCTTTCATACCACTGCTTTCTATCTGAAAAACTCCATCGGTGTTTCCTGATGAAATCATTTCATATACCTCAGGAATATCATAATCAAGGTTGTCCATATCCACCTTTATCCTGCGTGTTTTTTCTATTATCTTTACTGCATCCTCTATGATTGTAAGGTTTTTCAACCCAAGAAAGTCCATTTTTAAAAGTCCCAGACCCTCAACCGTATCCTTTACAAACTGGGTGGTAACTGCATTATCATTAGTTTGCAAGGGAATATAATTCACGGTCGGCTCCTCAGTAATTACCACTCCTGCTGCATGAGTTGATTTATGTCTTGGAAGTCCTTCAAGGGTTTTTGCAGTATCTATTAACTGCTTTACTTTGGAATCTGAATCATATAAGCCTTTCAATTCTGCGCTTATTTCCAAGGCTTTATCTATTGTCATTTTCAATTCATTTGGTATAAGCTTTGCTATTTTGTCAACATCTGAATAAGGTATTCCGAGTGCCCTTCCAACATCACGAATTACAAGACGTGCTTTCATTGTACCAAAGGTTATAATCTGGGAAACCTTATCTTCACCATATTTTTCTATTACATAATTTATTACCTTTTGTCTTCCCTCGGGTGCAAAATCTATATCAATATCCGGCATACTTATACGCTCGGGATTTAAAAATCTTTCAAAAATTAAATTGTATTTAAATGGGTCTATTCCCGTTATTCCCAAAGCATACGCCACAAGACTTCCTGCAGCAGAACCTCTTCCCGGTCCTACCAAAACATCATTGGCTTTGGCAAAACGTATAAAGTCCCACACAATTAAAAAATAGTCAACAAAGCCCATTTTCTCAATTACCGAAAGCTCATATTGGAGTCTTTCAGAAATTTCCTTTGTTGCCTCACTATAACGCTTTTTAACTCCGGTTTCGCACAATTCTTTAAGATAGCCTGCGGGAGTTTTTCCATCAGGGACATCAAAAGAAGGCAAGTGTCTTGAGCTAAAATCAAAATCCACCTTGCATCGCTTTGCAATTTTTTCGCTCATTTCCAGAGCCTCAGGAATATACGAAAAAACCTTTTCCATTTCCTCAGGTGTTTTTACATAAAATTCCTCGGTTTCAAATTTCATTCTTTCAGGGTCGTCTATTGTTCTCTCCATCTGGATACACATTAAAACGTCCTGAGCATACGCATCCTCTTTATTTACATAGTGTGCGTCATTTGTTGCAACCACGCCTACTCCAAGCTCAGAAGCAAGCTTTATAAGAAGAGGATTTGCTCTTTTTTGCTCCGCTATGCCATGGTCCTGAATTTCTATAAAATAGTTTTCCTTTCCGAAAACATCAATATATTTTTGAGCAGTATTTTTTGCTTTTTCGTAATCTCCTGCAAGAATATATCTGGGGATTTCACCTGCAATACACGCCGAAAGAACTATAAGTCCCTCGCTGTGCTCTTTTAAAAGCTCAAAATCCACCCTTGGCTTATAGTAAAAGCCCTCGGTAAAGCCTGCGCTTACAATTTTTATGAGATTTTTATAGCCCTTTTCATTTTCACACAACAAGATAAGATGAGAATACTTTGAATCAAGCTCATAAACTTTGTCAAATCTTGTCCTTGGTGCAACATAAACCTCGCAGCCTATTACTGGGTGTATCCCTTGCGCAAGTGCCTCTTTATAAAAATCCACAACGCCATACATTGCACCATGATCGGTTATTGCAACTGCGTCCATTCCCGACTCTTTAACCTTGGAAATTAAATCCTTTATTCGTGACGCTCCGTCCAAAAGACTATATTCAGTATGTGTATGTAAGTGTGCAAATTGCATCCAGATTCACCCCTTTTAAAACTCATATGCTTTTAATTGCCTTTTATTTTTTAAAATTCTAAAGATATTCTTTTTCCCCTGCAAGTATCTTTTTTCTGTGCGATGCAACAAAGACAGGCTCAAAGCCCTCGCAATACTTTTTCATTGCCTCAACAAGTGTTTCGGGCTTTAAGTTATATAAATTACCTGCTGCAATCTCCATTGAAAGCTTTAAGTATATGCCATCATTTTCAATTACCTCAAGCTTGTAAATATATGGTCTTATATCTGCCTCTTTTTCACCGCTTTTAGTTTTTTTCATAACAAGAATTTGGTCGTTTTTCAAAAATTTTTTTATATCGGGAACAGAAGGCTTTTTTAATTCAATTTCTGTTTCATATTCTGCACGATCAAGCTTTGCAAAATCAAGCTCTTTGCCTTCAACACGCTTTACGCCTAAAATTTCAAAGCCTTTAGGCAAAGCCTGATTTATTGAATCCTTTATTTCCTTTTCTTCATATTCCTTCTCGAAACCTATTTTCATATATTCGCAATCCGATGTCACTCCTACAGAAAGTGGCATTGCAACTGTCATGACAGGATGAGGATTAAAGCCGCTTGAAAAGGACATTAAAAGTCCCGAGCGTCTTACCGCTCGATGAAACATTCTTACAAAATCAAGATGTGAAATGTATTTTACCTCTTTACCACGACGATATTTTAACACATAATTACTCATAACAAACCCCCGTACCAAACGAACTTGCTCCACAGCCTGCACATTGTTCTCTGCAATTTTTTGTGGTTTCGCTACGATAGGCCTTTTCTTTTTCTGAAATTAAAAAGCTTTTTGTAACTCCTACATCGATATGGTCCCAGGGAAGACATTCCTCCGTTCTTCTTTCTCTTAAATAAAAATCGGGGTTTATTCCACATTCATCAAATGCCTTCATCCACAAATCAAAGTTAAAAAAGTCATTCCAGCCATCAAATTTGCAGCCTGATTTTACTGCCTTTAAGATAACCTGTCCCAAGCGTCGGTCACCTCTTGCAAAAACTCCTTCAAGATAACTTGTTTTATTATCGTGCCAATTATAGCGGATTTTTCTTGATGTAATGGCATTTTTTAATATATCCTGCTTTTTTATTATCTCTTCACGGCTGTCCTGTCTTTCCCACTGAAACGCAGTAAAAGGCTTTGGAACAAAGCTCGAAGTGCTTACAGTTATATTTATATTTTTTGCACGCTCCTCCTTGGGAATTGCATGGTATTGATCAAGCACTTTTTGCGCAAGGCTTGAAATTGCAACCACATCATCATCAGTTTCGGTAGGCAGTCCAATCATAAAATAGAGCTTCACATTTGTCCAGCCCCCTTTAAAAAGCCTTGCAGTGGATTCTGTTATATTTTCCTCGGTTATATTTTTATTTATAACATCTCTCAAACGTTGAGTTCCCGCCTCAGGAGCAAAGGTTATTCCCGATTTTCTCACCTTTTGCACCTTGTTCATAAGTTCTAAGGAAAAATTGTCTATTCTTAAAGAGGGAAGAGAAAGACCTATCTTTTTTTGCTCGGTAATATCAAGCAAAGAGTCGGTAAGCTCCTTTAGCTCTCTATAATCACTTGTGCTTAGGGAAGAAAGTGAAATTTCGTCATAACCGCTGCAAGAAAGAAGCTTCTCGGCCAAATCCGAAAGGGTTTTTGCCTTTCTCTCACGCACAGGTCTATATACATAACCTGCCTGGCAAAAGCGACAGCCTCTTATACAACCCCTGAAAACCTCAAGCATTACCCTGTCATGCACAACTTCACCAAATGGCACTATTATTTCATCTGGCGCAACCGCTCCATCAAAATCCTCTACAATTCTCTTTTTTATCCTTTCCTTTGCATGAGAATTGTTAGGAGAAATCTTTTCTATCTCTCCATTTTCCTTATAAACAACATCGTAAAAGCAAGGCACATAAACCCCTTGTATGTCAGCAAGCCTTTCTAATAGTTCTTTTTTGCTTTTCTTGCCTTGTTTTTTCCATTCGGCATAAACGTCAACCACTTCGTTTATCATTTCCTCGCCTTCGCCCAGCATGAAAAAATCCACAAAATCGGCTATTGGCTCGCCATTATATGCACAAGGCCCACCTGCACAAATTATAGGATGAGTTTCGTCTCTGTCCTTTGCAAGAATAGGAATTTCCGCCAAATCAAGCATATTTATAATATTGCTATAAGAAAGCTCATATTGCAGCGTAAATCCAAGTATGTCAAAGCAAGTAACCTCGTCACCGCTTTCCAATGCAAAAAGATGCCTGCCCGCTTTGCGCATTTCCCTCTCCATGTCATCCCATGGTGCAAAGATGCGCTCACAGTAGGTATCCTCTCTTTTATTAAGTATGTAATAAAGAATTTTTATCCCCAAATGGGACATAGCTATTTCATATACATCAGGGAAACAAAATCCAAAACGCACCAAAACATCCTTTGGATTTTTTATGCATTGATTCATTTCTCCGCCAGTATATCGGGTAGGCTTTTGCACCCTCATTAAAATTTTATCCTGTTCTGTAAAAGACATATTTTCTCTCCATTATGTATTATTTTAAAATGTCCCAAAATCTTTAAGCAAACTTGCCGTGCCAGGCTTTAGCCTGCCACGGCTCACTTTTAAAAAAATTTTTTTAACCCAAAGCTTTATGGTGCCACAACATCAACTACACCACTTTCATTTGCTTTTTTTTCGCACTTTTCAGCCTTTTTTTCTGCCTTGTTTGTCTTTTTTTCTGCAATTTTTGAAGCTGCTGTAGTTATTGCACCATTTACTTTATCTACCATTTCAGGCACAAGGTCTATAATCTTATCAATAGGTGTAGAGGTCTGCGAAACCGGCAGAAGTCTTACATTCCCATTTGACACAACCAAAAACGCAATAGGCTTAACCTTTGCTCCGCCACCGCAGCCGCCACCAAATAAAGCATTTTGTGCACCCCCGGTTATTGTGTTCTCTTTTGGCGCAAACTCACTTCCTCCTGCACCAAATCCAAAGCCGACTGTGGAAACCGGAATAATTAATGTACCATCGGCAGTAGTTACAGGCTCTCCCACCACTGTATTTACATCTACCATTGCTTTTATGTTTGACATAGCTGTATCCATAAGTCCTTGTATCGGATGTTCTGACATAATCAATTACTTCCTTTCTTTATATTCTTTTTTAATTTTGAATACATTTTTACTGTCCTGACAATTATAACTATAATATGCACATTTTTCAGACACAATATGCAATTGAATTTAAGACGATGGCATACCCTTTCAAAGTCAGGACTAATATTAATGTTACACTTTTTTATTGTAATATAATTGTGCATAACTCCAAGAATATTATATACTGCTGCATAGCTTAAGCCATTTACAATGCCGGTATCCATAGGCTCGTCCAGTCCAAAATCAAAATCAAAGTCAAGCTTTTCTATTACTATAAGCTTTTTTGAGCAATATTTAAGAATGTCTATAAACTCCTCTTTTATTTCCTCAAAAATTTTAAGAATTCTTGTTATTTTGTTTTTATAATATTCTATTCCCGCTTGTTTTTTAGTATCTTTTTTTCTCTTTTTATTTTTCTTTTTAAAACCCGGCATTATTTTCTTTTTAATAAAAAGATACCTTACATAAATTTGAGCTACAGTGTTAAGCTCGTTTTTTTCATAAACAAGCTCTACCCTTACCGAGGTCAGAGAAAAGATTAAAAAAATCAGCACTGCAACAAGCCCAATTATTGCCGCAACAGTCAAAATCCCATCTCCGTCCTTTCATAAAAAAATTATTCTGACTCACTTTCTTCAGCTTTTTTCTCCTCAGGCAAAAGCTCAAGCTGCTCATATCCTGCACTGACTGCACTCATGTCTATAACAGGCAAATCCTGCGGAGTTTTTAGTCCAAAGCATCTTAAAAAGTTTTGGGTTGTGCGATAAAGTATAGGACGCCCCGGAGCATCGAGTCTTCCACACTCCTCTATGAGTCCTCTTTCAGCAAGTCTGTTGACCGCTCCGTCACTATTCACTCCCCTTATATATTCCACCTGTCCCCTTGTGATTGGTTGCTTGTAAGCAATTATTGCAAGTGCTTCCATTGCTGCATTTGACAATGCCTGACGTCTTTGGTCCCCTAAAATTTCTTGTATGTAAACGTAGTATTCAGGACGGGAGCATATTTGAAAGCCTTCGTCTATTTCAATAATCTGCACCCCACGTTTTTTTTCATCATATTCTTTTTTAAGGTTCCAAACTGCCTGGTTTACTTCCCTTATATCTGCCTCAAGAACTGCTGCAAGCTTTGCAGCCTTGACAGGCTCGCCTGCTGCAAACAAAATGCCTTCTATTGCGCATTCTATATTCAAATTTTCAGGTCTATCCAACTTTTTTGTCACTTCCTTTAACGGTTGAAATTATGAAATCCTTTTTTTCTTCATCATAATCCGCTGTTATTTTATTAAGCTTTATCATTTCAAGTATTGCAAGAAATGTGGCTATCATTTCGGGCTTTGAGTCCTCTTTTTTAAAAATAGAGCAAAAGGTAAGCCTTTTTGTTTTTGCGAGCATCTTGCACACCTTTTCCACCATATCATCTACCGAAACCTTTTCCCTTCCCACAATTCCCGAAAAGGATTTTTTGGGTGGTTTTTCTCTTCGCTTTCGCCTTTCTAAAATAGCGGCAAACGCATCTAAAAGCTCATTTACTTCATGTTCTTTATCATACAAGGGTGCAGGAAAGCTTATTTTTTCAGGCTCCTTAAAGACCATATATCTTGACCAAAATTCGGTTTTTCTAAGCTCTTTTGAAGCTTCCTTGTATTTTTGATATTCTATAAGTCTTGCTGCTAAATCCTCTCTTGGGTCCTCTTCTTCCTCGTCAGTTTTTGGCAAAAGCATTTTTGACTTTATATACAAAAGCTGTGCCGCCATAACCATAAATTCACTTGTGTTTTCAAGTTTTGCCTCTTCTATTCCCTCAATCGCTTCAAGATACTGGTCTGTTATCTGAACAATGGGAATATCATAAATGCTTACCTTGTTTTTTGAAATCAAGTGTAAAAGAAGGTCAAGAGGTCCCTCAAATGTGTCTAATTTATATAACATTGTTTCCATTTATTCTCAATCCTATACTTTGGTTTTATCTCCTTATAAAAAGCTCTTTTCTCGGTCTTGCAATCAGCCCATAAGAGGGGCAAAGATTTTTAAAAGCGTCTTTATTAAAAGGAGCACTCCCGATGTTATAATTTTATCAAAAACTCCTGTTACAGACAAAATTATGAACACTATCAGGAAATATCTTTCATATTGCATAAGAGTGTAATATGCACGATTAGGTAAGAACATTCCTATTACCCTTGAACCATCCAAAGGCGGAAAGGGAATTAAATTAAAGACCATAAAATTTAAATTTAATATTATAAAGGTAGCTAAAAAACTACTCAAATACGAAACAACTATAACATCAGGAAAAAATTTCATAAGAACAACATTAATTAAAAGCGCTGCTATTGCCATAATAAGATTAGCCATGGGCCCTGCCACTGCAACCAATGCCATGCCTTTTTTTCTGTCTTTATAATACATAGGATTTACCATTACAGGCTTTGCCCATCCAAACCCGGTAAAAATCATCAGAATGGCACCAAGCGGGTCTATATGCGCCAAAGGATTAAGGGTCATTCTTCCATCTGTCTTAGGGGTTGGATCTCCTAATTTCATTGACACCCAGCCATGTGCAAGCTCATGCCCTGTCATGGCTATAAGAACAGTTGGCACGGTTATGAAAATTGTATTCAGCAGAGAGTAAATTCCGCCTGATAATATATTCATTTAAAAAAACTCCTTCTTTGAAATTAAAAACCATCAATATTTATATTATAATTATAACTTTTTTTCCTCTTAAAGTAAAGTATTTTACAAAAAAATTAATAACTTATTTACTTTTTTAATGTATATTTTTTCTTAAAACTATTATATAATAAAACAAAATATAAGTCAACAAATGTGTCTTATTTTAGAGAAAATGGCAAAAAACAACTTTTTGCTTTACAAATTAACAAATATGTATTATACTTAAGTTCAGAAATCAAATTATGCTTTTTGTAAATTCAAGCTTACATTTTTTGAAAAATTTTTTTCTTATTTATCTTTTTTCAAAATAAAAAATTAGTATTTTTGTCAGCTTGCGGTTGCGCAAAATTCAAACTATAGTTGGTTGATATCTCGCATATAATTAATTATAATTATTATGCTAAATATAAATAAATATTTAAAAACAGGAGTGATTTATAATGAGACTTATAAAATGCAAAAACCCCGATGAGGTTTCAAAAGAGGCTGCAAAAATTATTGCAGGTCAGATGGCACTAAAGCCCGATTCTACAATAGGCTTTGCCACAGGCTCAACACCGGTAGGCACATACAAAATACTCATAGATATGTATAAAAATGGCGAATTGGATTTTTCAAAAATTACTGCTTTCAACCTTGATGAGTATTATCCTATTGAACACAAAAACGACCAGAGCTATTACTATTTCATGAGAGATAATCTTTTCTCACATGTAAATATTGACCCTGAAAACTGCCATATTCCAAATGGAGAGGCAAAGGATGCAGATGCAGAATGTGCCGAATATGACAAGCTCATCCAAGAAAAAGGAGGAATTGACCTTCAGATTCTTGGAATAGGTCAAAATGGTCACATTGGCTTTAATGAGCCTGACGAAAATCTTTTCTGTGCTACACACAAAACAAAGCTTACCGACAACACAATAGAGGCAAATTCACGTTTCTTCGCAACCAAGGAAGAGGTTCCTACACACGCTCTTACAATGGGTATCGGAGAAATTATGAAGGCACGCAGAATCATCCTTCTTGCTACAGGCAAAAACAAGCAGCAGGCAGTTAAAGCACTTTTGAATGACTATCTTAACACAAATGTTCCTGCAACTATGTTAAAGCTTCATTCAGATGTGGTTTTAATCTGCGACGAAGATGCTCTTAGCTGATTTTAATTATATGACAATAAAAATCCTTAGGGTTGCTTTTATAAAGTAACCTTAAGGATTTTTTAATGCATCTTTGAAGCTATTCACGTCTTTTTCTCATAGTTTCTGCAAAATATCCGTCACGCACGCTGCAAGGAAGAACATATGCTCCCTCAACTTCCAGCAATTTGCAAATAGTTTTAAGTATAACAATTCCTGTCACAACAGTATCGGCACGATTTTTCACAATATCGTAAAAAAGCTCATACATACGCTGAGGCTCAGCGTCTATGCTGTTACACAGTTTTTCCATTTTTTCCACACTCAAAAAATTACTATTATCAGAAAAATTGTTAAGTCTGTTATTTAATTTAAGTGCCGCCTTTGCAGAGCCACCCATGACATACAAATATCTTGTTCCGAAAATGTTTTTTGCATCTGAAAGCTCATTTTTAACATAGAACTCTATTTTTTTTCTTTCCTCACGTGTGGGTATAACGCCACTTACAAGCTTATCATTAATTCTTCCTGTCCCTATTCTATAAGACTCTGAAAAAAGCAGGCGATTATACTCAAATTGAACCAGCTGACCGCTTCCTCCCCCTAAGTCAAGACCTATTGCACTATGTTCAGGGATATTGGAACGCATTGCGACAAAATCGCACCTTGCTTCCTCTTCACCGCTTAAGACATTTATTTTAATATCAGTCGCCTCTGACACAAATTCTTTTACGCTCTCGATATTTTCCAAATCTCTCATAGCCGAAGTTGCAAAACAATCTATCTGCTTGCAGCCTGATTTTTTAAGAACATATTTTAGCTTGTTCAATACCACCACAAGTCTGCTTATTCCATTTTCGGTAAGCTTTCCTGCAACAGTTTCTCTCATAATATAAGACCTGACAAGCTTGTCCTCTACCTTTATTGCCTTATATTCATCTGTCTGATAAACCACTCCGCGAATAGTATTTGAGCCAATATCTATAACACCATATCGCACATTAATTTCCATTGCCTTTCTGCCCATACATAACAAATTAAAAGCTTTAAAGCTCTTTGCCTACAGGCAAACAAAGAGCACATGCTGACACTTTTTATAAAAAGATTAATATTAAAAATTATCTTCTTTTTTCCAGCTCTTCAAATATGTCATTCCATGTCATGTCATTATCGGCAAGCATGACAGTAAGGTGATACATAAGGTCTGCTACCTCGTAGGATATTTCTTTTTTGTCACGATTTTTTCCTGCAATTACAACCTCTGCAGCTTCTTCTCCCACCTTTTTTAAAATCTTGTCTTCGCCCTTGTCAAAAAGATAATTTGTATAACTTCCCTCCTGAGGATTTTTTCTTCTGTCCTCGGCTACTGCCATAAGACGTGATAAAATATCATCACTTGAAATCTCC
The DNA here is from genome assembly GCA_045606465.1 of Clostridia bacterium. Classification (GTDB taxonomy): domain Bacteria; phylum Bacillota; class Clostridia; order UBA1381; family UBA1381; genus CAKSQL01. The sequence continues at coordinate 18,365 of JAZURZ010000087.1, forward strand.
TCTTTTACTTCAATAAGATCTCCTCCGTCAAACTTTCTGAAAAAGCAAGTCCCGTGTCCGGTGTGACACGCAGGACCTGCAGGTTCAACTAAAACCAAAAGACAATCCTCGTCACAATCCACTCTTATTTCCTTGACATACATATAATTTCCCGATGTTGCACCCTTTACCCAGGTTTCTCCTCTTGAGCGTGACCAGAAAACTGCTCTGCCGCTTTCAACAGTTCTTTTAATGGTTTCGTCATTCATGTAAGCCACCATAAGAACTTCCTTTGTGGATGCACTTTGTATAACTGCAGGAATTAATCCATTTTCATCAAATTTCACTTTCAAAACCCCTTTTTATTATTTTACTATTTCTATTGCCTCTGCAAGACTTACAGTTTTATCATATAGCGCTCTGCCTATTATAACACCTTCAACTCCTGTAGGTGAAAGACTTTTTATGTGTTCTATATTTCCTATTCCGCCCGATGCTATAACATCGGCATTTATTTGTGATGCCATTTCACTCATTGCTTTGACATTGGGGCCTTTTAGGGTTCCATCGGTTGCTATATCGGTATAGACAAATGCACCTACCCCCAACGCAACCATTTTTTTTGCAAAATCCACTGCCGTAAAATCACTTACCTCTTCCCAACCCTCAATGGCAACCATGGAATTTTTTGCGTCAATTCCCACAACAATTTTGTCACCATATTTGTCTGTCGCACGCTTTATAAATTCCTCGTCCCTTACCGCCGAGGTTCCTATAATAACCCTTGCTATTCCGCAAGAGAACTTTTCCTCAATATCTTTCATGGTGCGTATTCCGCCGCCCGTCTGAACAGGAATATTTAAATTTTTACAAATTCTTGTAATAATCTGTGCATTTACTCCATGCCCTTTTAATGCTCCGTCAAGATCTACTACATGAAGATACTCTCCGCCCTCTTTTTCCCATTTTTTCGCCATTTCGACCGGGTCATCACCATAAACTGTGACATCAGAAAAACGCCCCTTATAAAGTCTTACGCATTTTCCATCCTTTATGTCTATAGCCGGATATATTCTCATTTGTCAAATTCCTTCCTATGCTTTTACTCTTTACTATCTATTCTTTTTTTAAAGCTTTCAACTATGTTCATTATCCTCTCGGTATGCATTTTCATGCTCACCTTATTAACCACAAACCAAGCCGACAAAGGACATATGTCACACAAAACCTCTAAGCCATTTTCTGCAAGAGTTTTTCCGCTCTCTACAATATCCACAATAACATCTGACAATCCCACAATAGGTGCAAGCTCTACCGAGCCATTAAGCTTAATAAGCTCAATAGTCTGTCCCTTTTCATTTTGAAAGAAATTTTTTGCAATCTTGGGATATTTTGAGGCAACCTTTAAATTGTTTATTAAAAACAAATTCTCTTTTAGCTCAGGCTTTCCGCAAACTGCCATTTTGCAGGCGCCAAAGCCCAGATTTATCATTTCATAAAGGTTTCTATTCTCCTCAAGCAGAGTATCCTTTCCCACTATTCCTATATCTGCCGCGCCATATTCCACATATGTAGGAACATCGGACGCTTTTACCAAAATAAATTTCATTTTATTTTTTTCGTCGGTGAATATGAGTTTCCTTGATTTTTCCTTCATTTGGGAACAATCCATCCCCATATCCAAAAACAAATCAACGGAAAGCTCGGCAAGCCTGCCCTTTGCAAGAGCAACTGTTAAATATTCCATTTTAATTTCCATAGCCTTTCTTTCTGCATTTTTTATCTTATACAGTCAAATACTTTTATTTTTAAATAATCAATGACAATGCTCGCAATCGCATCCCTCATGGTGATGATGCTCATGAGAGCAGGAGCAATCCTCCTCATAATCCTCGTCATAATACTCTAAAAATTCATCAATCGTTGTCTGGGTTATTTCATTCTTCTTAAATTCCTTAATCTGCATTTTTCCGTCCGAAAAAACCCTTATCATACATTCTGCTCCGCTTTTTTTTGCATATTCCTCTGCTTCTATATAGTTTCCCTCTCCTGCATATCCCTCTGTCATGCAACCGCTTATTCTTAAAGAAGAAGAAAGCTCATAAGCAAGAGCGTCGGCACCATCTTCGGCAAAAACAAGGGTCCTTGGAATATATTCATCCCTTCCTGACATACCCTCGGTGCGCATAACACTTAAAATATTGTTTACTCCAAAAGCAATTCCTACAGCACCTAAATCTCTTCCAAATTTCTTTACAAGATTATCATATCTTCCGCCTGCACAAATAGGAAATCCTATCCCACGTGTATAGCACTTAAAAATCGAGCCGGTGTAGTAATCTATACTGCTTAACATTCCCAAATCTATAGAAATAAACTTTTCAAAACCATAGCTTGACAAAATTTCATATATTTTTCTTATATTTTCAAGCGCATTTTTAGAGGTTTTATTAAGCCCCTCCACATCTGCCTTTTTTAAGATTTCCATTCCGCCGAAAAGATAAGGAAGCTCAATCATAAGCTCTTTAATTTTTTCATCAATGTCAAGTTTCTCGGTAAGCTCCTTTATTCCAAATTTATCTTTACAATCAATTCTTTCTCTAAGTGCCTCCACTGCATCATGGTCAAGACCTGCCTGCTCGGTAAGACCATTGAAAAATGCAACCTGACCTATTTCCATATGAAATTCTTTAATTCCTATCGCAATTAAAGCCTCAATTGCAGCTGCTATTACCTCGGCGTCTGCCTTAGGAGAGCTTTCTCCTATCAATTCAATTCCCGTCTGAGTAAATTCACGCTGTCTTGCACCATAGGTTCTTTCGGCACGAAAAACGCTTCCTGTATAACAAAATCTCAAAGGGAGCTCCTTTCCCTCATTTTTTGTAGCCGCCATTCTTGCAATAGAGGTTGTTATTTCAGGACGAAGAGAAAGAATTCTTCCCTGTTCGTCAAAAAATTTAAACATGCTCTCTTGTTCCAGACCCCTTGATATTTGTCCATTGCCATCTGAATAAACATCATAATATTCAAACATTGGAGTTTCTACTTCACTATATCCAAAGGATGCAAAAACCGACCAAAGAATATTCTCAACCTCTCTTTTTTTAGAACACTCCTCGGGCATTATGTCGCTCATGCCCAATGGTGTGTGTATTTTCCAATCCGTCATTATTATTCTCCTTTACTTTATTGCACTAAAGCATTAAAGCTATTTTACACTATAATCATAACTTTGTCAAGAACTATTATATACTTTTTTTAAAAACCTGTCAACATTAGTAAACTTTCTTTATCGCAAATCGGGAATAATTCAAGCGCCTGTCACAATTTTTTAGTAATTTTGAGCACCAAAAAATGTGTTGCATCATATTTATGATGCAACACATTTTTATCATCTATTTAAGATAAGCTTTGTAAGCTCAACCGGTTCAACAATTTTTCCGTCTTTATATACTCTCATATTGCCCGATGCGATTTCGTCAATAAGAATAACTTCGTCATTATTATATCCGAACTCAAACTTGATATCCCACAAATCAAGACCAATTGATTTTAAATCATCAGCAACAATTTTTGTGATTTTCAAGGTTTGCTCCTTCATGCTTTCAAACATTGCGGGTGTCATAACTCCCAATGCGGCAAGTCCCTCTCCTGTTACTAAAGGGTCACCTTTTTCGTCATTTTTAAAGGTACATTCAACATATCCACCCTCAAGTACGGTGCCATCTTCCATATACTCACCATATCTTCTTATAAAGCTTCCGGTAGCAACAAGGCGGCAGATAACCTCAAGACCATGACCAAACACCGTTGCAGGGAGAACCTCCATTGTAGCGTCATCAATATTTGCACTTACATAATGAGTCTTTATTCCTGCTTTTTTAAGAAGCTCAAAATAGTGAATTGAGGTTTCCAGATTAGCTTTACCAATACCCTCAATTGTAAGACCTACAGTGTTTTCACCCGGGTCAAAAACTCCGTCTTTTCCAGTGCAATCATCCTTAAACTTAAGCATTACATTACCATTGTCAAGAGAATACACATCTTTTGTTTTTCCTTCATAAATCTTCTTCATACTGCCACTCCTTTGTTTTATGTTTTTACAACACACATTTTATCACAAAATTTGTTCTATGTATAGATTTTTTTTAAAATTTTTTTATTTTTTGTGATATTATCAATATATGACTTAACATATAAATTTACTTTTATCATATTTCACAATTTTTTGTTTAAACAACTCTCCCTAAATTTTATTTCTAAAAATATGAGCATAAATTTAAATTTCCATAACTGTACCACAAGCAATAGCTTCCTCTGCTTTTAAAGCTGCTTTAAAGCTTGCAAAAACTCCATCAATATCAGGATTGGGCTGTTCATTATTTTCAATCATTCTCACAAGACAATCAAATTGTATGTCGGTAGGCTTTCTCTCCGACATTAAATTTATGTTGTTGTATTTTTTGTCTTTGAGAGAATAATATTCAATTAAGTCGCCCTCCTCCTGATGCATTTCCCTGTCCTTTTGATAAATAATACGAATACTTCCCAATGGACCTACAAATTCCTTCATATTATCTGATGATATAGTCTTAGTCCAACCTGCCTCATAAAAACCAACCGAGCCATCTGCCAGCTTTACAGTAACAATTTCATAATTATTTTTATCTTTGGGAACATCTTCATCAGTTCGCATACCAACACCCGAGACCGAAACAATTTCCGAACCTGTAAACCAACGCATAATATCCAGATAATGTACTCCGCAATCCACAATCGGCGATGTTTCGCTTATAAGTTTCAAATATCTCTCCCAATTCAAAGTATGATGATTCTGACACATTCTCATAATAATGGGGTGTCCTATGGCTCCCTCATGGATCATTTTTGCAACCATATTGTAAGTATGATTATGTCTTAGTATATGCCCCACAAGCACTTTTATTTCGGGGTTTTCCTTCACAAGTCTCACAAATTTTTCCCCGTCTTCTATGTTAGTGGCAATTGGTTTTTCGCATATGATATGCTTTTTATGTTTAATACAAAGTTCTGCCAGCTCCAGATGACTTGACGGATATGTTGCAATAATTACAATATCTACGTCATCACGGCTTATGCACTTTTCTGCATCAGTTTCAATATTAAGTGCATTATATTTTTTAGCAAATGTCCGTGCCTTTTCCTCATCACGGTCACATACGCAGGTTATGCACACATTTTCCTTAAAATATATATGTTCAATATGAACCTCGCCCATCTGACCGCACCCAATTACCGCTACACGATAAATTTTCATATTCTCTTCCTCCGTATCAGTGTAATGATGCTTATTTTTTATGTATTTTCTCATTTAAAAATTTTACCGCCGAAAAAATATCCTTTGCAGGATTTTTGCCCACTTCACGCTCTATAGTTAAAAACCCTTTGTAGCCTATATCGTCAAGAGCCTTTAAATATTTGTCAAAAGGCACATTTCCCTCTCCCAAAGGCATTTCACAAAAGGCTTTTCCCTCTTGTATTGCCTCTTCTATAATTCCATATATAACCTCAGGGTCACTGTCACAAAGCTTTATTCCATCCTTTGCGTGGGTATGTACAATGTAATCCCTAAGATTATAGACTGCCTCAACAGGGTCATCTCCTGTAACCATTACAAAATTGGCAGGGTCAAGATTTACAGCCACACCTTTTGAATTAAGAGAATCCAAAAATTCCTTTAAAACGCTTGAAATTTCAGGCCCAGTTTCTATCGCAAAATGTGCATCCATGGAATCTGCATATTCGCAAAGCTCTCTGCACGCCTCTTGCATAATGGAATATCTCGGATGAGTCTTATCTTGAGGCACAACTCCGATATGAGTCGTGACTATATTTGTTCCAAGCTCCCTTGCTAAATCAAGAATACGTTTGGATTTTTCAATCAATAAAGGATTTAGCTCGGGATTTCCAAACCCCATTCCAAGGTCGCCGCACAAGGCAGAAAAAACCATACCATTTGAATTCATCATATCAAGCAATTCCCTTATTTTGTCCCTTGTCATATTTTCAGGCGAATGTTCTCCTTTTGTTGCATACATCTGCAAACCCTTAATGCCTAACGACGCCGCAGTTTCTATTGCCTTTTTAGTTTCCATTTTAAAGGAATCCATTAAAGCACCTATTGAAAAATCATACATAATATAATTCTCCTTTAAGCTTTTTTATAATTATAACACACATTTTTTGTTTTGTAAATCAAATATGTTAAAATAAGGGGAAGTTTTGTTTTATGCAAAAACGGGATATTGGAATTATACCATAATGGTATAATAAACTCAAGAGGGTTTTTATTATGAGATTAAAAGATTTAAGAAAAGAAAAATAATCTTTGCTTTAAAAAATTCTTAATGTTAATGTTTTATCTCCCTGAAGAATTAGAAAATATCTCATTTTTCAGGGTTTTTCATTATCATATACAAATCTTATTTTAAACCCTAACACAAAATTGTGAATTTGCACATTGTAAATTTTTGTTTTTTATGGTAGAATATCATCGGAGGAGTTTACGATTAAAATTTTTATTTTGCAAATATCTCTTACAAAAAATTTAGGAGGAAAAACATGAACCTTGTTTCAATTTTGGCATTAATAGGCGGTCTTGGAATGTTCCTTTATGGAATGGACACAATGGGCAACAACTTAAAAAAGCTTGCAGGCGGAAAACTTGAAACTATTCTTTCCAAGCTTACTTCTAACAGATTTAAAGGCTTTTTGCTTGGTTTTTTTGTGACCGCAGTTATTCAATCATCATCTGCAACCACCGTTATGCTTGTAGGCTTTGTAAACTCCGGAATTATGAAGCTTGCACAAACCATAAGCATTATAATGGGTGCAAACATCGGCACAACCGTCACTGCATGGCTTTTGAGCTTAAGCGGTATCAATGGCGAGTCTATTATTCTTCAGCTTTTTAAACCTTCTTCATTCACTCCTCTTCTCATGGCAGTTGGTGTTGTAATGTCCATGGTTTGCAAAAGCGACAAGAAAAAGGACATTGCGGCAATTCTTCTTGGTTTCTCCATTCTTATGTTTGGTATGGATATGATGAGTGATGCAATGGCAAGATTAAAAGACAGCCCCGCTTTTGGTCAGATGCTTATCATGTTTTCAAATCCCATCATGGGTATTTTAGTAGGAACTATTCTTACTGCAATAATTCAATCATCATCGGCATCGGTGGGTATTTTGCAGGCATTATCACTTACTTGTGCTATTCCCTATTCTACTGCAATTCCCATAATTTTAGGTCAAAACATAGGTACTACCATTACCCCAATTTTGTCAGCTATTACTGGAAATACTGAGTCTAAGCGTGTTGCAATAGCGTGTCTTTACATAAAGGTAATCGGAGTTGTCGTTGTTTGCGCAGCCTTCTACATATTAGATGGAATAATTGATTTTGCATTTATGGATACAAATGTAACTATCCTCACAATTGCAACAGTGCACACATTATTCAATATTATTTCTACAATTATTCTGATGCCTTTCTGCTCATTTATAGAAAAGCTTACAATAAAGACCTTCAAAACCAAAACAAAAGAGGAAAATACACAATTCGACACCCTGGACGAAAGATTTTTGTCAATCCCCTCCTTCGCTGTTGAAAAGAGCCGTGAGCTTGTGTGTCAAATGGCGGAAATTTCCCGCACAGCGGTTAAAGATGCCACTTCACTGCTTAATGCCTATAACAAAGAGGTGGTTGAAAAGGTTAATCAGGATGAGCAGCTTGTGGATTTGTATGAGGACAAGCTAAGTTCTTATCTTGTTAAGGTTTCGGGCGAAAATCTTTCCGAAAAGGACAGCAAGGCAGTTACTGAGCTTTTGCATTGCATCGGCGACATTGAGCGCATCTCTGACCACGCTGTGAATATATCGAAAGCGGTTACTGAATTTAATGACAAAGAAATAAGATTTTCCGAACAGGCATTTTATGAGCTGAAAATTATCTCAAATGCAGTTAATGATGTTCTTTCTCTTGCAGTCGAAGCATTTACAAATGAAGACCTTGAAATCGCTCGACAGGTCGAACCTTTAGAGCAGGTTATAGACAAGCTCAAGGGTAAAATAAAATCAAATCACATTCTGCGCTTGCAGGATGGTCAATGCTCTATAGAGCTTGGATTTATATTGTCAGATTTGCTCACCAATTTTGAAAGAATTGCTGACCATTGTTCAAACATTGCAGTTTGCTTGCTTGAACTCTCTCGTGGCAGTCTTGATACACACGAATATCTCAACCATGTTAAAACCTCTGACGATTTCTTTATGGAGCAATACAAAAACTACAAGCAAAAATATGTTCTTAAGTGAAAAAAATTGTATGCACAACGAACATTACCATCGATTGATTTGTTCTTGATAAACGCATAATAACAAAAAACCATTTCCGAAAAATCAGAAATGGTTTTTTGTTTATTAATTAATATTCAATTTTGTTAAGATGATTTAACTGGAACTGCTCGTTAGCATTTTTAACAAGACCTGGAATATCAACCTTTTCATTTGTCATGATTTCCTGAACAACCTTGTCAAGCTCTGCATACAATTCTTGTGTACATCTTGCATATTCAGGATGCAAAATAACCTTTTCAAGGTTGAAGTAGTCTTCATAATCCTCTGATTTGATATTTGTGTCATCTGCAAGAATTTCAGAAGTAGCCTTTATATACTCTTCATCTGTCCAGAATTCATGCGCATTGCAATAAGAACGGGAATGAATATGATATACACCCCACTTTTCACACCTCCCCTTGACACAAGAGTTGGCACCGAAAGAACAACCGTTCAGCTTGTTGATGTCTTTTTTGACAATGGTATCTATACCTTTAATTTTGACAAGCTTACAAAATGGATAAATCTTGCACGAAAATGCGGATTTAAAATATTTGAATTTTCACATATGTTTACTCAATGGGGTGCTGCGCACGCTCCTAAAATTATGGGACATAAAAATGGCGAATACATAAGACTTTTCGGTTGGGAAACTGATGCGCTTTCTGATGAATATCGGGATTTTCTTAACCAGTTTTATATCTCTTTTAATGAATTTTTATCAACTAAAAAAGGTGATTTTTATTTCCATATTTCAGATGAGCCGCATCTTCATAACATTGAACAATATCTTAAAGCATATGAAACAATAAGCAGTCGTGTTAGCAATTGTAAAATTATGGACGCAGTTTCAGTCTATCCTGCCACAAAAGGACCTATAAAATCAATAAGAACAGTTGTTTTTTATGAAGCCTTGCAAGACCTTGCTGCATTTAAGCTTTTGGAAAGCCTTTCAAGCAGAGATGAGGTTTTTCAAAATTTTAGAGAAAAAAGAACCAATAACCGTTACAGTTTATGAAAAATCTATAGAAGGTCTATTGAAAATAAGAGAAGAAGCAAACAAAAAAATTGCTGAGCTTTTATAATTTTAGTATTTTAAAATATCCCGGAAGAATTTTAAAATTCTTCCGGAATATTTTTTATGTATGTTAAACTGCTCCATTTCAGGAAAATTAATTAATATATAGTAAAAATAGCTTGGTATATAAAATTCTTCTTAAAGAAAAATAACATTAGTTTATAATCAGATAAAAATTACATTTACAAGGAGATTTTAAAAAATGAAAAAAATCATAATAAATGCACTTGTTTTAAATCTTTTTATTTCTATTCTTCCCTCTGCCTTTGCAGAAGATTATGAGGCTCTTGACGTCTTTGAAGAATATGCAACGCAGAGGGCAAATCTTGTAACCGAGAATATGTTTATTGAAACCGAGAAAAACAAATCTGTAGATGGAGTCTTAAAATTTTCAAAAGACGAGGGAGAAATAACAGTAGAAATTGTTTCCTCTCCTAAAAATGGCGATGTCACCCTCACTGACAACTCGGGAAGCTTTACCTACACACCCCACGCTGACTACACCGGCACCGACAGCTTTCAGTTCAAAATAAGCCGTGGCACTGAATCTTCCAACATATCCTATTGCGGAATAACCGTCTTAGAAGCCTCTAAAGAGCCTCTTCCCGATGTAGGCTTTGTTTATGAAGATATGCGTACACATTGGGCAAACTACTCAGCCATAAAGCTTGTTGAGTCAGATATTTTAAAGGGCGAGCGCATAGGCAGCCGATATTATTTTCATCCTGAAACTAAAATGCGCAGAATTGACACAATAGAATATATCTTAGCCGCATTGGGAGCTGATTTTAGCAAGGTTTCCGACAACAATACACACATTTTTGCCGACAGCGCTGACTTACCTGAATATATCAACGAGGCGGCATATCTTGCAAAGGAATATGGCTTTTTAGAAGGTGTTCGTGACGGCGAGCAAGTTTTTCTCAAACCATATGAGAATATAAACCGTGCCGAAATAATACGCATGATAGATCTTGCCATGAAAGCAAAAACCTTAAATAATGATAATCTTTCATTTAATGATACTGCTCAAATTCCCGACTGGGCTGTTCAATCGGTAAAAAATCTTGTTGGTTATGGCATAATTCAAGGTTTTGATGATAACACTCTCCGCCCTTATGACAATATAACAAAGGCACAAACTGCTGAAATGATATATCAGATGATGAAATATAAGGGTGCATATTCTTCCACTTCAGCAAGAATAAAAAATGAAATTTATGGCACAATAATTATATAATTTTAAAAAAAGAGGAATAATTTGTATGGCACAAAAATCAGGACGCTCAACAATTTTATTTGACACTCCGCCCATTATCAAGGGTGCAGCGGCAATAGTCGGAAAAAAAGAGGGCGAGGGACCCTTAAGAAATGATTTTGATATGGTTTTGGAGGATGAATATCTTGGCGAAAAAAGCTGGGAGCTTGCAGAAAGCAAGCTTGAATATGATACTGCTTCCCTGGCAATTAAAAAAAGTGGCATAGAAGAAGGCTCTCTTTCCCTTATTCTTTCAGGAGATTTGCAAAATCAATGTGCGGCATCCCACTACTCCATGCGTAATTTTAAAGTCCCTTTCCTTGGGCTTTATGGGGCATGCTCCACAATGACAGAAAGCCTTTCTTTGGCCTCAATGCTTCTGGAGTCTTTGCCTTTTGAAAATATTCTTTGCGGAACCTCCAGCCATTTTTGCTCGGCAGAAAAACAATTTCGTTTTCCATTAGAGTATGGAAGCGTCAGAACTCCCACATCACAATGGACAGTTACAGGCTCAGGCTTTGCACTCCTCGGCAAAGGCGATGGAAATTTCCCCAAAATAACCCATACAACCATTGGGAAAATTACCGATATGGGAATTTGCGACATCAATAATATGGGAGCAGCAATGGCTCCTGCCGCCGCCGATACCTTGATTACTCACTTTGAAGACACCAAAAGAACCCCTTCAGATTACGATTTAATTCTGACCGGCGATTTGGGAATGATTGGTTCTGACCTCCTTTGTGATATGCTCAACCAATCAGGCTATGATATATATTCTGTTCATAATGATTGCGGCAAAATGATTTTTGACCCCAAAGACCAGGATGTGCACGCAGGCGGCAGTGGTTGTGGCTGCTGTGCCTCGGTTTTTTGCTCTCATATATATAAAGAGCTGAACAGAGGAAATTTAAAAAGAATTGCCATCATGGCTACAGGTGCGCTTATGAATCCTCAGATTATTCTTCAGGGTGAGAGCATTCCGTGCATCGCTCATCTTGTTGCAATAGAAATGCCATAAAAATTTTTGTAACATTGATATTTATATATCTTCTAAATTATTGTCCCTCAAACAGGGCAGATATCAAAATTATATTATATAATCAGAAAGGCTATAAAAATATGGACTATTTAAAAGCTTTTTTAGTAGGCGGAGCATTTTGTCTTATAGGTCAGCTATTAATTGACAAAACCAATCTCACTCCTGCAAGAATTTTAGTTTCTTATGTGGTTTCGGGAGTAGTTCTTCAACTCTTTGGCTGGTACGAAAAAATAGTGGATTTTGCAGGTGCAGGCGCCACTGTCCCCTTAACAGGATTTGGATATACCCTTTGCAAGGGCGTAGAAAAAGCAATTGAAAAAGATGGCTTTATTGGTATATTCACCGGCGGTTGCACTGCAGGGGCGGCAGGCATAGCTGCTGCAATTTTCTTCTCGGTTCTTGCAGCTTTAATTTTTAAACCCAAATCTGACAGCTAAAAAATTATTTTTTAAAATATGAAAACATATTGACTCAGACCCTTCAAAAGAAAAAAAATTGTTTCATTATACAAAAAAGACCACATTTACTGTGGCCTTATACTTTTTTTAGCTATCCTAAAAAAAGATTTGTAATGATATTATTATAGTAAAAAAATTGATATATAAAAGTAGTATCCACGCCTGCCTCAAATGTTTTTAAAAACTCAGAGGGTGCAAAAATCATAATAATTGCTGAAATTATGTATATGCACAAAAGTGAATTTATTCCACCTATCACCGCTCCCAAAAGCTTGTTCATTCCCCCTAAAATCGGCATTTCAAACACAAGCTTTAAGGCACAAAAGGCAAGCCACAAGCCAACCCTTATTAAAATATACAAAATAATGACTGATATTATCTGCATAGCAAAGGGAAAAAGCATATCCGAAATACTTTGTGTTATATTCTCTTTTATGTTTTCATATTCCCCATCCTGCACTTTAGTTGCCATCATACCTTTTATAAAACCCGGCAAATTCATTTCCTCAATTATTTCTTCAGCATCAGCGGCGGCATTTTCTTCTACGGTTTTTTCCACCCCCGAATATATCTTATCCCTCAAAGTATCCCCCACAAAGGAATGTTGTAAATAGCCTTCAAAGGATGTGTGAAAGCACAAAACCAAAATTATTGCCGCAAACCTTGCCACGCCATTATAAGAGGATTTTAAAAAGCCTCTTTTCATAGAAGTGTAACCAAAAATAAATACAATTAATATCACTATAGCATCTGCAAGAAGCCATAAAGACATAAAATATTCCTCCTACTTTAAATTTATAAATTCAATGCTGGAATTATATACTGCAAAAAGATGCCTGCTATCTAAAATAAGTAGCTTGTAAATGTCACGGGTGCATTTATATTTTTGAGGATTTTTCCCTGAAAATGCAGAATATATAAGGGTGCGTCCGTTACTATATAGAACACGTCCGTCCATTACACAAATATGCTCAGGAAAGGCTTCTGACTCAAAAGTTGCCTTTTCCTTCCCACGACTATTTATTATGCTTATCTCGGACAAATTGTTGTTGTCAAAGACGCAAAGCTTATAGCCGCTGTCCTCTATGGCATATCGATAAAGAGATTTTTGTTCAAAGGATTTTGTCCACAAGATATTCCCCGAAGAGCTTACTCCAAGAATTTGATTGTCGGCAAAAATATTCAAAACACCGCCGCCAAATTCCAAATCAAATGCAATACTGTCCTCTAAATCCAGGGTTTTAAAGCTCTCCTTTTGCTTTAAGTCAAAAAATGAAATTTTTGTATCTGCTCCCTTTTCAGTATTTAAAAGAGAAATTGCAAGATTTCTTGAAGATGAACAAATGTCAGCATCTATAATCTCATGCTTTCCCGAATTCCATTGAAAAACCACATCGCCATTACGATTTATAACTGAAACTGCGCCTTTATACTTTGACTTGTCTGATACAATGCAAACGTCACCATTTGAAGAAACATCTGCTGAAATAAAGACCTCCTCAAGAGAATTTTCCCAAAGCTTTTTTTTGCCGTTGAAAAGATAAGCCTTTGAGCCTCCCTTTTCTGCAAGCATTATGTAATTTCCCGAAACTCTCAATATGGGATTATTAGCTTGTATATCCACACTCCATTCAACATCTCCTGAATGTTTATAGCATACAAGCTGCGTGTCGGTAGCACATAAAAGCTTTGAATTATAAACTGCATATTCTGCAGCATAAGCATTCTTAAAAGCCACTATTTTTGAACTTGCCAAAAGCTCCTTGTCGGTCGCAATAGGAAGAGTAGGGGTTGGAGAAGCAAGCGCCTCTGCATTTTCCTTTTCCATTTTTTCAATGATTTCAAGTTTTTCCTCGGTGGTAAGAGGCTCGGGAGTCTTCGATAAAAATTCCTCTGCTCCTTGTGGCAGGTCAATATTTAATCGGTCTGCTATATTCTTTACATTTTTTCTGAAATTTGTCCCGTAATTTTCAAAATAGGAAATTTTCACTCCCGACGAATACAAAACAAAGCCGCCCACTGCTATTAATATTAAAACAAGAATTAAAATATTATATTTTCTCTTCATAAAAAACCTCCGATAAAAACAAACCCTCAGGCGGAGCAGTTATGCCTGCACGTGTCCTGTCACAAGATGCAATAATATCCTCCATATCATCAGCAGATATTTTGCCCGAGCCCACAAAGCAAAGTGTTCCTGCAATTATTCTTACCATGTTATATAAAAATCCATTTCCCGAAACATCTATTACAATCATATTATCTTTTTTTGCAACATCAAGAGAATATATTGTCCTGACTGTGGTCTTTACGCTGAAGCCTGATGATGCAAAGCCTATAAAATCATGAGTTCCTAAAAATGCCTTTGCCGCTTTCTTCATTTTTTCTACGTCCAAAGGATAGGGATAGTGCCACGAATAAGAAAACACATCTGGGAAAGAAGAATTTGATACATAATACGTATAACGCTTTCCCTTGCTTGAAAAAGCAGCATGAAAATCCTCTGATACCTCCTCGGCTTTTATGCAAACCACATCTTGAGGAAGAAAATTATTTAAAGCGTATGGAAACTTTTCATCAGAAATTTTTGAGCAGGTGGTAAAATTACACACATATGCTTTTGCGTGCACTCCTGCATCGGTTCTTCCGCAACCTGTCAGTGTTGACTTTTCCCCTGTCACTTTAAAAATGGCATTTTGAACAAGCTCTTGTATTGTGACGGCATTTTTTTGAATTTGCCAGCCATGATATTTTGTTCCATCAAATTGTATGCAAAGCTTTATATTCCTCAAAAAAATCTCACCGTCCCTTTTATTTTTTTAACTCAAAATTTCAATTACAATTACCAATAAAACAAATAAAATTCCTGCAAAAGCTGCCAAAGCATCAGGCTTTCCCATTTTTATTGCATTCATTCTTGTGCGATTTTTACCTCCATGATAACAACGTGCGTCCATAGCAGTTGCAAGCTCGTCAGCACGTCTGAAAGCACTCACAAACAGCGGTACCAGCAAAGGTATCATCGCCTTTGTCCTTTTCAAAAGACTTCCGCTTTCAAAATCAGCTCCCCTTGCAGCTTGTGCCTTCATAATTTTATCGGCTTCTTCAGCAAGGGTTGGAATAAATCGTATTGCAATTGTCATCATCATGGCTATTTCATGAGATGGCACACCTATTTTTGAAAAGGGTGACAAAAGCCTTTCTATTCCGTCGGTAAGTGCCATAGGCGATGTTGTAAGTGTCAAAAGCGATGAAATCATCACCAGAAAAACCAGCCTTATGCACATAAAAATTGCAGTTTGTATTCCCTCTTTTGAAATACCAAAATTCCATTTTCCAAAAAGGTCAAAAGAAAAAATTTTTTCTCCTGGAGTTGCAAGTAAATTCACAATCACTGTAAAAGCCAATATAAATACCATAGGCTTTAAGCCACGCAATATAAATTTTACAGGTATGCGGCTCAAAACAATTATGAGTGCCGAAAAAAGGCATATTGCAACATACGACCAAAAAGATATAGGGCAGAACAAAACCACTAAATATACAATCAGCCATATAATCTTTGTTCTGGGGTCCAGCTTGTGGACAGGTGATGGAATATCTATATACTGTCCTATTGTTATATCCTTTAACATTCTGTCCCCCCTCCGATCAGTCCTGCTATTTCTTCACACGCCTGCTCCACTGTAAATATACTTTTCTTTATCGGGACTCCGCCTGCTCTTAATATATCAGCAAGTTTTGTAATTTCAGGTACAGCAAGTCCCATTTTTGCAAGCTCTGCGCTTTTTGAAAAAACCTCCTCTACGCTTCCCGACATTGCAATCTCACCATGATTAAGCACTACAACATGCTTTGCAAGCCTTGCCACGTCCTCCATGCTATGAGAAACAAAAATAATAGTTGTGTCCCTTTTTTCGTTATAAATTTTATTAAGAAGCTTTAAAATGACCTCTCTGCCATGTGGGTCAAGTCCCGCAGTAGGCTCGTCCAATATAAGCACCTCAGGCTCCATTGCCAGCACTCCTGCAATTGCTACTCGTCTTTTTTGTCCTCCCGAAATTTCAAATGGGGATTTTAAAAGCATTTCCTCCTTGATATTCACAAGTCTTGCCGCCTCATATACCCGTCTTTTGACCTCATCTTCAGAAAGTCCCATATTGCGCGGTCCGAATGCTATGTCGTGATAAACAGTTTCTTCAAAAAGCTGATGCTCAGGATATTGGAACACCAATCCTACCTTTCGTCTTATCATTTTCAAATCTGCATCCTGCGAAGTAATATCGCAGCCATCAATAAAAATCTTTCCTGATGTAGGCTTTATCAATGCATTAAGATGCTGAATAAGGGTGGATTTCCCCGAGCCTGTATGCCCTATAAGCGCAACAAAATCACCCTTTTTTATTTTAAGATTAATATTCTTCAATGCTGCAGCGGCAAAAGGCATATCCGCCTGATATATGAAATTGAGATTTTCTATTTTTATCATTTTTGTTTTCCCTCTAATAATTTAAAAAGCTCTTTTGCTGCTTCCTCTGTAGTAATTATATCATCAGGCAAAGAAAATCCTCTTTTTTTCAGCTGATAAAAAAGCTCGTTTACCTGTGGGACGTCAAGACCGATTTGTTTTATTTTTTCCACTTTTGAAAAAACCTTCTTGGGGGTGTCGTCTAAAACAATTTTTCCCTCCTGCATAACCACTACCCTGTCAGCTTGTGCTGCCTCCTCCATGTAATGGGTTATTAGCACAACGGTAAGATTTTTTTCCTTGTTAAGCCTTTTTATTGTAGAAATTATTTCAGTTCTTCCCTTAGGGTCCAGCATAGCAGTAGGCTCATCTAAAACAAGACATTCGGGCTCCATTGCAAGAGCTGAAGCTATTGCCAGTCGTTGCTTTTGCCCCCCCGAAAGATTTGCAGGCGATGCTTTTTTATATTCGCTCATGCCCACAATTTCCAAAGCCTTATCCACCCTTTGGCGGATTTTATAAGGCTCAACCCCTAAGTTTTCAGGTGCAAAGGCAACCTCTTCCTCTACCACAGCAGTAACAATCTGATTGTCGGGATTTTGAAAAACCATTCCCACATTCTCACGAATAGGAAAGACATTTTTTTCATCAGATGAATCCATTCCCATAACATACATTTTTCCGCCCATCGGCAAAAATATGGCATTAAAATGCCTTGCAAGGGTGGATTTGCCCGAGCCATTATGACCAAGTATTGCCACAAATCTACCTTTTTCTATTTTTAAGTCAAGTTCATCAAGAACAAGCCTTCCCATCTTTCCATCTACGTTGTAAGCGTAGGAAAGCTTTTGTGCTTCAAGCATTTTTTTCGTCCTTTCTGATATTTTCAATCCTTTTAAAAATTACTCCTCGTTGCTCCATCTGCCCGATATTCCGCAAGGCAACACAAGCTCATTTGAGTGCATCGGCAAACCGATTTCGTCTGCCAAAACCCTGCCTCCATATTTTTTTTGCATGGTATATTTTAAAACATTTTCAAGTATTGATGCTGAAAGTCCCGTCGTGTATGAATTTATCAAGAAAAACAACGGCTTTGGTGAAAGTATATTCATGCAATT
Organism: Clostridia bacterium; assembly: GCA_045606465.1. GTDB lineage: Bacteria > Bacillota > Clostridia > UBA1381 > UBA1381 > CAKSQL01. Next base: position 36,139 of record JAZURZ010000087.1, read on the forward strand.
TAAAATAAGAGGGTAAAGCTCATTTTCTATTTTCCAGACCTCTCCGTTAGGACCTCTGCCATAGGAAGGCGGGTCCATTATTATTGCGTCATATTCTCTTTGACGTCTTGCCTCTCTTAAAACAAATTTTACCACATCATCCACTATGTAGCGGACAGGTTTTTCGCCAAGTCCCGAAGCTATTACATTTTCCTTTGCCCAGGTTACCATTCCCTTTGATGCATCTACGTGCACCACCTCGGCTCCTGCTGCAAGTGCCGCAACCGTTGCCCCTCCTGTGTATGCAAACAAATTAAGCACCCTTATGGGACGATTTGCATTTTTAATAAGCTCGCTAAACCAATCCCAGTTTACTGCCTGCTCAGGAAAAAGTCCCGTGTGCTTAAAGCCCATGGGTTTTATATTAAAAGTGAGTTGGCGATAGTTTATGCTCCAGCTCTGGGGCAGGGATTTATTTAAAAATTCCCAATGCCCTCCGCCCGAGTTACTTCTATGATAGTGGGCGTCGGGGCTTTTCCACAAACTCTTTTCAGTTTTCTCTGTCCATATTGCCTGAGGGTCGGGACGTGTTAGAAGATAATCTCCCCAATATTCCAGCTTTTCGCCATCGGCACTATCTAAAAGACGATAATCCTTCCAATTATCAGCTATCCACATTTTTTTATCCTTTCTTAAAATAAAAACTATGTATGTTAATTATATCACATTTTTTTTATAAAGTAAATATTTTTAGGTCTTGTTTTATAAAAAAAACAAAGGCTTAAAACAAAGTTTGAAAGCTGATGCATCCCAATTATCTTTTGCGACGCATCAGTTTTCAAAAATTTCTATTTTAAGCCTCTTTTTTATTCTTCTGATACAAAACCCAAAGTCCGCGTATGAGCAAATCATCTTTATATATAATTTCTCTTTTGCAATGCTTTACAATTTCCTCTGCAAGACCGCCTGTGGCAATAACAGTTGTTTTTTCTCCAAGTTCTTCCTCAATTCTTTCAATCATGCCATCAAGCATGGATGCAGTTCCGAAAAGCATACCGCTCTGCATACAGGAAATTGTGTTTTTACCTATCACCTTTCCCATATGCGACATATTTATACTCGGAAGCTTTGATGTCCTTCCTGTAAGTGCCTCCTGGGAAATTTTTACTCCAGGAATAATAGCTCCCCCTAAAAAGCTTCCCTTTTGATTTATTACCGAAATGGTTGTCGCAGTACCCATATCTATAATAATCATCGGAGGTTTAAAATACTCAAGTGCCGCAACCGCTGCAACCGTCAGGTCATTTCCTATCTCGTCAGGATTATCTACCTCAATTTTTAACCCTGTATTTTTCCTAATATTCACCTCTACAGGCACAAAGCCTGTCACCGCATGTACTGCCCTGCTTAATATATCATCAAGGGGAGGCACAACCGAGGATATAATGGCTCCCTCCAAAAGGCTCTGGTCAACATCGTAAATATCTAAAATATTTTTAAACATGACTGCATATTCCATTTCGGTTTTGTTGCAGTCGGTAGCAAGGCGTCCCTCAAAATATATATTCTCTTCATCTATGCAGCCTAAAACAATATTGGTGTTTCCTACATCTAATGCAAGTATCATAACATCCTCCCTGTCTTTACAGTTGTTTCTTTCTGATATTCAAAAGTCTTACAATAACAGGACTTATTAAAACATTCAAAACAAATTCAAACAAGAAATTTCCGCCCGCAAGGCCTAAGAACATATATGCAGTAACATTTTCGCCAAAGCCAAAGGAGATTGCCCATTCGGCAATGGTTTCCATGAAAAAAAGCCTGCAACCCAACAAAAACACACCTGTGTTAACTACAGGGCAGACTACTGCTGATGCCGCCACTGCCAGATATGTGTTTTTCTTTTCGATAAGCTTATATGCAAGCCCTGCAAAATATCCACACAAAATGCCTTTTAGGAGCACCGTAACAACAGTCCCCGGTGCATTCACTGACAAAAACGCCCCTGCGTCACCGCTTGCAAGCACAACCACACCAAAAACCAAACCCAGCCATGCCCCTATTTTTTCGCCACAGGTTGCTGTCCCTATAACTATAGGAATCAACACCAACGAAATTGAAAAAGGACCGAAATGAACAAAGGAACCCATAAACTGAAGCACTATCACAAGTGCAGTCATTATGGCACTAAGTACCACTACTTTTGTTTTTTTCATATTAAATTTACCTCCCAGCTATCGCTCTTTATAAAAAAGATGCAACGCTTATTTTAATAGAAATTATATAAAATAAGGGTCAGGATGTCAAGTGAAATTTTAAATAAAATCCTTTTTGTTTTTTAACATTTTTTGTTGATTTTAAAAAAATAAGACAGCTTTACACTGTCTTATTTTTAAGTCGGTCTGCTTTTTACTTAATATACTCTTTCGGATCAACTGCTTTGTCATCCTTTAAAATCTCAAAATGCAAATGAGCCTCCTGGCTAAAATCTGCTAATGCAGAATTTCCTACCGAGCCAATTTTGTCACCCTTGACAACATTCTTTCCCACAAGCTCAGAATTTGCTTGTTCTAAATTTGCATAAAGAGATTTTATGCCATTTTCATGGTCTATTAAAACACAATTTCCCATACTGTCCGAGAAAACCTTTTCAACCACTCCGTCGGCAGCGGCTAAAACATCCTCTCCAAGCTTTGCAGAAAAATCAACACCGTTATGTGTTCTCCAATCAGATAAAATCTTGTTAAAAACAAGATTTTCACCCGAAAATCCACATATCATTTCTCCTTGCACCGGCTTTGAAAATTCCGGAGTATTATCCTCCGCAATTATATTTTTAGCCACAGGTGCAGCCTTTTTTTCTATGGGAACAGTTGTTGGATTTGCCAGAGTTCTATCATTTAAAGGTACCTTTAATGATTCTGACAAGTTGGGAACCTCTACAATCTCTTCACGAGTTATTTTCTCCTCTTTCAAAGATTTATCATCCCTGTCTCCTGCAAACCAACTTACATAGCCGACAATAGCTATTACCGCAATGCAGCAACTCACGGCTATGTAAAAGCCTTTGTTTTTTTCGATCCTTTGTTTTCTTCTTTCCATTTTTTTATTTTCCTTCCCTCTAAAAATATTACACAAACAGTTTGCCCTGCTTTTTTTAAAATATACCTATTTTTCTATTGATTTTTTTTGTAAAATAATATAAAATGAATTGTAAGATTAAAAATTATCTTTTGAAAGGGAAGAAAAAAGAGTGAAATTTTTTAATAATGTTAATATAGGCGAAGACATTTGCATAGACCCAGGAACAGATTTTACTTCCATTTACATAAAGGGAGAGGGCTTGGTTCTGCGTGAAGCATCGGTTGTGGCATACAATAACACCTTTGGCGAAATTGCTGCTATAGGCGACGAGGCGGCATGCATGGAAGGACGTGCTCCAAAGAGTATAACAACACATCACCCTATAAAAAATGGCGTAATAACCGACCTTGAGCTTGCCTCCGAGCTTTTTTCGAGGCTTTTTGCAAAGGTGAGAAAAAACAATCTTATAAAGCCCAGAGTTATGCTTTCCCTTCCCTGCGGTTTAACCGACGTTGAAAAAAAAGCCGCTATAGACTCAATCATAAAAGCAGGTGCCCGACAGGTTATTGTAATTGATGCACCTATCGCAGCGGCTTTAGGTGCAGGATGCGATATCACCCTTGCACGAGGTCTTATGGTCTTGGACATTGGTGCGGGAAAAAGCGAAATGGCGGCAATTTCATTATGCAATACTGTAACAAGCCGCACAATAAAGCTGGGCGGAAATGACTTTACAAACGATATAATTGCTCACATAAAAACCAAATACAATCTTTTAATAAGCTCAGATTCTGCAAAATATATAAAGGGAAATTTTTGCAAGGTTGACACTCAAGAGGAAAAAAGTGTTTCTTCCAAAAAATCTATCAGTCACACTACCATAAGCGGAATTGACACAACAACACATCTCCCTAGACATATTAAAATAACCCCTCCCGACTGTCTTTCTCTTTTTGAGTCACGTTTTAATACCCTTTCAAAACTGATAAGGGATACCTTGGCTTGTGTTCCCAACGAAATTTTAGGTGACATTCTTTCGGATGGAATACTTCTTGTCGGAGGGGGCGCAAAAATAAATAGTTTTGCAAAAATTTTAAGTGAAAAAAGCGGAATAAAACTTTTTCCCGCCGAAGATATTGAGCTTTGCAACATAAAGGGCGCAGGAATTGCCATTGAAAATCTTGAGGCTCTTCCTGGAATTTTAAAAAGCTATCATAACATTTAATTTAAAAAAAGAGGAAATTTAATGTATCATATAAAAGAGTGTATAATTGTAGAGGGTGTTTATGACAAAATAAAGCTGTCACAATTTATTGATGCAACAATTTTTGTCACACATGGATTTTCGGTCTTTAACAATAAAAAAGACTGTACTTCCATAAAAACTTTAGCTGAAAAATGTGGCGTTGTTATTCTTACCGACTCGGATTCGGCAGGCTTTAAAATACGAAATTTTATAAAGCAATTTCTTCCCGAAGAATATGTAAAGCATGCATATATCCCCGAAATAGAAGGCAAGGAACGACGAAAGACCCGTCGGGGCAAGGAAGGAATTCTTGGAGTTGAGGGGATCTCAGAAGAAATTATAATTGCCGCTTTAAAAAATGCAGGCTGTACCTTTTCTGATGAAGAAAATTTTAAAAACCCTTCACAAATCACCAAAACCGATTTTTTTACACTCGGCTTAACAGGCGCTCCCGATAGCAAAAAAAAGAGAACATCTCTTGCAAATTCCCTTAATCTCCCAAGTAAAATTTCTGCAAATATGCTCCTTGATGCCATAAATTCCATTATGACAAAAGCTGAGCTTTTTTCCCTCTGCGAGGAGCTTTTTAAAAAATGAATATTATAAAATCAATTCTCAAGAACAAAAAATCTCAGAGTGAAAATTCACCCTGAGATTTTTTATAAATTTCGATTTTGTTCTTTAAACGCACGGTCCATGCTACGCTTTGAATCTCTTTTTGCAATGTCCTCACGCTTGTCATAGAGCTTTTTACCCTTTGCAAGTGCAAGCGAAACCTTAACCAAAGAGCCCTTTAAATAGACCGACAAGGGAATAAGCGAATACCCCTGCTGCTGCAGCTGACCTATAAGCTTTCTTATTTCAGATTTGTGCAAAAGCAATTTTCTCTCACGCAAGGGGTCTTTGTTAAAGATATTCCCCTGCTCATACGGGCTTATATTCATTCCCTTAACAAAAACCTCACCATTGTTTATTGATGCATACGCATCGGCAAGATTAACCTTTCCCAATCTGACCGACTTTACCTCGGTGCCGAAAAGCTCAATTCCCGCCTCATAGGTTTCGATTATGAAATATTCATGTCTTGCTTTTTTATTTTGTGCTATTGTTTTTATATTTTCCGCAGACATTTTACAAGCCTTTCTACTCACAAATTAAAATTTATATACCCTTTTTTGCCCATGAGTCGGCAAAAGTTCATTTTATGTACTATAATTATACCACATGTTTTTAAAACTTGCAACCAAATTTTGTTTAAAAAGACAATAAAAATATACCCTTTTTCACTTGATTTTATAACAAAAAAGTGTTATTATATTACTGTATGCATATTTCTAACTCTTTTTAGGGTGGGTTACAAATATCATGTATAACAAAAATCGGCGAAATTTCTTTCGTTCGACTAATTATAAGGAGGAGATACCATTGGCAAGAAAAATGAAAACCATGGATGGAAATAACGCTGCCGCTTATGCGTCATACGCATTTACAGACGTTGCAGCTATCTATCCTATCACACCTTCGTCAAACATGGCAGAGGTGACAGACAAATGGGCTGCTGCAGGTCAGAAAAATATTTTTGGCGAAACCGTTAAGGTTGTTGAAATGCAGTCCGAAGCAGGTGCTGCAGGTGCAGTTCACGGCTCATTAACAGCAGGTGCACTCACAACAACCTATACAGCATCTCAGGGATTGTTGCTCATGATTCCTAACATGTATAAAATCGCAGGTGAGCTTTTGCCTTGCGTATTTAATGTTTCAGCAAGAGCATTAGCATCCCATGCACTTTCAATTTTCGGCGACCATCAGGACGTTATGGCTTGCCGTCAGACAGGTTTTGCAATGATTGCTTCAACCAACCCTCAAGAGGCTATGGATTTGGGCGCAGTTGCACACCTTTCAACAATTAAGGGAAAAGTTCCTTTCCTTCATTTCTTTGATGGTTTTAGAACATCACACGAGTACCAGAAGGTTGCTTGCTGGGATTATGAAACCCTTGCTAAAATGATAGACTACGATGCACTTAATGCATTCAGACGCGGTTCATTGAACCCTGAGCATCCTGCTCAGCGCGGTACCGCTCAGAACCCTGACATTTTCTTCCAGGCAAAGGAAGCTGTTAACAAGTACTACATGGCTATTCCTGAAATTACTCAAGAATACATGGACAAGGTTAACGCTGAAATTGGAACAGATTACAAGCTCTTTAACTACTATGGTGCAGCTGATGCAGAAGAAATCATTGTTGCTATGGGTTCTGCTTGTGACACAATTTCTGAAACTGTTGATTATCTTAATTCTAAGGGCAGAAAGGTTGGTCTTATCAAGGTAAGACTTTACAGACCTTTCTCTGCAAAGCACTTAATAGACGCTATTCCTGAAACTGTTAAGAAAATTTCTGTACTTGACAGAACTAAGGAATCAGGCTCTGTAGGCGAGCCTCTTTATCTTGATGTTGTTGCAGCTCTTTCAGGCTCTAAGTTTGCAAACGTTCCTGTCTTCGGCGGACGCTATGGCTTAGGCTCTAAAGACACAACACCTGCTCAGATTATCGCTGTTTACAACAATACTGATAAAAAGCAGTTCACAATCGGTATCAATGACGATGTTACAAATCTTTCATTGGCTATTACTGAAAATCCTGATACAACACCTGCAGGTATCACAAGCTGTAAGTTCTGGGGTCTTGGTGCTGATGGTACAGTTGGTGCTAACAAGAACTCAGTTAAAATTATTGGCGACCACACAGATATGAATGTTCAGGCATACTTTGACTATGACTCTAAAAAGTCAGGCGGTCTGACAGTTTCACATTTGCGTTTTGGTAATGCTAAAATCACATCAACCTACCTCATCAACAAGGCTGACTTTGTTGCTTGTCATAAGGCTTCTTATATCAGACAATACGACATGGTTTCTGATGTTAAGCCAGGCGGCGTATTCTTGTTAAACTGCTCATGGAATCAGGCTGAACTCGAAGAGCATATTCCTGGACAGGTTAAAAAGTATATTGCTGACAACAACATTCAGTTCTATACCATTGATGGTGTTAAAATCGGTAAGGAAATCGGCTTGGGCAACAGAATCAACACTGTATTGCAGTCTGCATTCTTCACTCTTGCAAATATTATCCCTGCTGACGACGCTATCAAATATATGAAGGACGCTGCAACCGCTTCTTACTCAAAGAAGGGTGACGCAATCGTTAAGATGAACCACGACGCTATCGACGCTGGTGCTAAGCAGATTGTTAAGGTAGAGGTTCCCGAAAGCTGGAAAAATGCAGAAGCAGAAGACCTTTCAATTAAGTTTGACGGCGAAGGCAAGTTAATTGATTATGTTAACAACGTTCTTGTTCCCGTAAACCAATTCAAGGGTATGCAGCTTTCAGTTTCAACCTTTGAGCCTTATGTAACAGGCGAGGTACCCCTCGGCTCTGCTGCTTTTGAAAAGCGTGGCATAGCAATTGACGTTCCTGTATGGAATCCTGACACTTGCTTGCAGTGCGGACTCTGCTCTTATGTATGTCCTCACGCTTGTATCCGTCCTGTTGTTCTTACCGAAGAAGAGAAGAACAACGCTCCTGAAGGCATTGTTTATACAAATATGCGTCAGATGGATGGTTTGTACTATGCAATCGCAGTATCAGTTCTCGATTGTACAGGCTGTGGCTCATGTGCTAACGTATGTCCTGGAATGAAGGGAGTTAAGGCTCTTACCATGGATGCACTTGACAAGAACCTTGATGCACAAAAGACATTTGACTACGCTGTTGACCTTCCTGAAAAGCCAGAAGTTGCCGCTAAATTTGCAGCAACAACCATTAAGGGCTCACAGTTTAGAAAGCCGTATCTTGAATTCTCGGGCGCATGTGCTGGTTGCGGCGAAACACCATATGCTAAGCTCATAACACAGTTGTTTGGTGACAGAATGTATATCGCAAACGCAACAGGTTGTTCTTCAATCTGGGGTGGTTCTGCTCCTTCAACCCCATATTGTGCTGACAAAGCAGGCA
>JAZURZ010000088.1:0-6775 GCA_045606465.1 Clostridia bacterium
CCTCTGCCATGCTTTTTAAAACCTTTTCCTGCCTTTTTTTTGCAAGGTCGGGATTGTTTTTGGGAGAATACACAGATGGCGCATTTGGGACTCCTGCAAGGAGCGATGCTTCCGATTTAGTCATTTTATCGGGAGTTTTGCCAAAATAGCCAACAGAGGCATCATATATATTATAATACCCGCTGCCATAATATATTCCATTAAAATAAAGCTCTAAAATTTCATCTTTTGAATATTCCTTTTCAATTGCAAAAGCCATAAAAATTTCGGCAAGCTTTCTTGTTGGAGTGTTATCCTGCTCAAAATATATATTCTTTGCAAGCTGCTGAGTTATTGTGCTTCCGCCCTCTTTTAGCTCCTTATGCCTTAAATCGGTCAGAATTGCCCTTAAAGTCCCAATTATGTCAAATCCGTTGTGATAGTAAAATCGCCTGTCTTCAACTGCAACTACAGCGTCCTTATAAAATTGCGGAATGTCATCAAAAAATGTGTAATTTTCCTGATTTTTCAAAGAAAGAATTGCCTCATCAAGGGGCAAAGTATCTATTGCATTTTTGTATTTTGTATATCCTGAATATGTAATTCCTGCAACTGCAATAAGTATAATAAGAATAATAAAACCAAAAAATCTTTTTATCTTTTTCATTTTTCTCACCCCTTAGCTAAAAGAAAATAATCCAACCTCCGATTACTCTCTTTCGGCTATCCATTCCATGTCAGAATAAAAGGCTTTTATCCTTACTTAAATTATATACTAAAGTCACAAAAAATGCAATAGCAAGAAAAATTAAAATATTTTTTAAAAAAAGAAAAACTCCATCTTATGTAAACATCAATGAAGTTTTTCTCTTTTTCTTGTGTGGCGACAACAGGAGTTAAAAAAAGGATTTGCAAAATAAAAAAGGCGCACCCAACCAAATTCAGACACGCCTCGAAAAACGCAAACCCCGATTGCTGCGAAACAAATCTTAACAAAAGAGGAAAACTTTCCTACATTTACAAGGAAGCCCATCCTACAATTACCAAGTGGAATTTGCGTTTTTGCTACTTTTGACACCAAAAGTAGACCTCCCCGGCAGGGGGAAAGAAAATTAAAATTTACACCTTCATAAAATTTAGTTACCAATGAAATAATAAAAAACTTTTGCCCTTTTGGTTTTCAAAAGAATATAAAAAACTCTGACCTTTTTAAAACATCAAGGTCAGAGCTTTTTATTCCTTACATAGCTTTAATTGTTTCCATTACATAATCTGCAAATTCTGCGCCTGTACAACCTGTATCACGTCCTGTAATAGTCAACTTCTTTTCATCATACATACACTTGTCAAGAGCTGCCTCAAGCTTGTCTGCCTGCTCCTGATAGCCAATGTGTGACAAAAGCATAACGCCTGCACGAATAATTGAGCAAGGGTCTGCATACTGGTCACGATTTTCTAAAACCATTCTTGGAGCACTGCCATGGATTGCCTCAAACATAGCATAACGCTTACCAATATTTGCACTTCCTGCAGTTCCTACGCCACCTTGGAATTCTGCCGCCTCGTCGGTGATGATGTCACCATAAAGATTTGGTAGCACAACAACCTGGAACTGTGTTCTTCTTTTTGGATCAACCAATTTTGCTGTCATTATGTCGATGTACCAGTCATCAAATTCAATTTCGGGATATTCCTTGGCAATCTCCTGACAGGTCTTTAAAAATTTACCGTCGGTTGTTTTTATAACATTTGCTTTTGTTACACAAGTAACCCTTGTTTTTCCATTTTTCTTTGCATAGTCAAATGCTGCACGTGCAATACGCTCTGAGCCATCTTGAGTTGTCACTGTAAAGTCAATTGCCAAATCGTCATTTACATTTACTCCCTTAGAGCCAACCGCGTATCCGCCCTCGGTGTTTTCACGATAGAAAACCCAGTCTATTCCCTGTTCTGGAACCTTTACAGGACGAACATTTGCAAAAAGGTCAAGCTCTTTTCTCATTGCAACGTTTGCGCTTTCAATATTTGGCCATGGGTCGCCCGCTCTGGGAGTAGTGGTAGGTCCTTTTAAAATTACATGGCACTGCTTTAATTCCTCCAAAACATCGTCGGGAATTGCCTTGTTTGCCGCAACTCTGTTTTCAATTGTGAGTCCGTCTATAACCTTAAATTCCACCTTGCCGCATTTTGTTTCCTCTTCTAATAAAAACTCCAAAATTCTATGCGCCTCGTGTGTGATTGCAGGGCCTATTCCATCGCCGCCACACACACCTATTACAATTTTGTCAAGATTTTTAAAATCAACAAAATCCTTTTCTTCCTTCATTTTTTCAATTCTTGCCTTTTGTTCTTCAAGAACTTTAGCAAATTTTTCTAAAGCTTGTTGAATATCTGCATCGTATGCCATATTTTTTCTCTCCTTTTTTTATATTTTTACCTTAATGATTTTTTGTATAGTTCAAAAGACCGCCTGCATAAATCATTTCTTTTTGACGCTCCGACAAATTCACAACAGCGTTAAAGGTTATGCCTTTTGTTTTGTTTTCAACCTTTATTATGTCCCCATTTGCCATCTGTGTGCGTACATCATTAATAACAAGCTCATCCAAAAGGTCAATTTTTTCATAATCTTTTTCATTTTCAAAGGTCATGGGAATAATTCCTGCATTTATAAGATTTGCCATGTGTATTCTTGCAAATGACTTTGTTATTACAGCCTTTACACCAAGATATAATGGTGCTAATGCCGCATGCTCTCTTGATGAGCCCTGACCATAGTTTGAGCCGCCTACAACTATTGATTTTCCAAGCTCCAATGCACGATTGGGGAAGTTCTCGTCACAGACAGCAAAGCAATGCTTTGATATTTCGGGAATGTTTGAGCGCAACGGCAAAATTTTTGCACCTGCCGGCATAATATGGTCTGTAGTGATGTTATCTCCCACCTTTAAGCTGCATTTTGCCAAAATGTCAACAGGCATTGGCTCGGCAATTGGGAAAGGCTTTATGTTAGGACCTCTTAAAACCTCTACAGTGTCCATTTTATCTTCCGATACAGGCTCTACCACCATGTTGTCATTTATGTCAAAATATTCGGGCAATTTAAATTCTGGCATTTCTCCCAAAGTTCTTGGATCTGTCAGCACTCCCGTAATAGCAGAGGCTGCTGCAACCTCAGGAGATACAAGATAAATTTGTCCATCCTTTGTTCCCGAACGACCCTCAAAATTTCTATTAAAGGTTCTTAGTGATATACCCTTGGAATTTGGAGATTGTCCCATTCCTATACAAGGACCACAAGCACTTTCAAGAATTCTCGCTCCTGCCTCAATGAGCTTTGATAAGCCTCCGTTTTTAGCAAGCATATTCAAAACCTGCTTTGAGCCCGGGGCAATGGATAAAGAAACATCAGGATGTATAGTTTTTCCATTTAATATGTGAGCAACCTTCATCATATCAAGTAACGATGAATTTGTGCATGAGCCTATACACACCTGGTCAATTTTAAGATTTCCTATTTCCTTAATTGTTTTTACATTGTCGGGGGAATGAGGACAAGCTACCAATGGCACAAGCTCGGAAAGATTTATTTTCACAACCTCATCATATTCTGCATCCTCATCAGCTGAAAGCGGAACATAAACTTCCTCACGCTTTTGAGCCTTTAAAAACTCTCTTGTAATTTCATCGGAAGGGAAAATTGATGTGGTTGCACCAAGCTCAGCACCCATGTTAGTAATGGTTGCTCTTTCGGGAACCGAGAGGGTTTTTACCCCTTCGCCTGTGTATTCTATAACCTTTCCGACTCCACCCTTTACAGACAAACGTCTTAAAACTTCCAGGATAATATCCTTTGCTCCAACCCAGGGGCTTAGCCTTCCTGTAAGTTCAACCTTTACAATTTTGGGGCAGGTTATATAATATGTGCCGCCGCCCATTGCAACTGCGACATCCATGCCTCCTGCACCTATTGCAATCATTCCTATGCCACCGCCCGTGGGAGTGTGGCTGTCTGAACCAATCAGGGTTTTACCCGGAGCACCAAAGCGTTCTAAGTGGACCTGATGGCAAATTCCATTACCAGGACGTGAAAAATATATTCCATGTTTTTTACATATGCTTCCTATAAAACGATGGTCGTCGGCATTTTCAAAGCCGCTCTGCAATGTGTTATGGTCAATATATGCAACAGACCTCTCAGTTTTCACTCTCGGTACTCCCATAGCCTCAAATTCGAGATATGCCATAGTTCCTGTTGCGTCCTGAGTTAAGGTCTGGTCAATTTTTATTCCGATTTCTTCACCTTTTATCATTTCTCCCTCAACGAGGTGAGAAGATAAGATTTTTTCGGTCAAGGTAAGTCCCATAATATTCTCCTCCTCTTTTCATCTAAAACATCACTTTATATTTTATAAGAATTTTTACAAATTGTCAATCCCTAACACCAAAATCTCTCATACAAATCCTTGTAATTTTTTTAAAAAAAAGTTGTGTATTTTCACAAATTTTTCTCTTTTTTCATACTATAGAAATAACTCTCCTGTTTTATATAGAAAGGTGGAGAAGTTTATGACAGAGAGCATAATTTTGTGCCTTATATCTCTTTTTTCAGCTATAGGCATAATTTCGGCAGTAAAAGTTTTCACTGCCCAGCTTTTAAATCGCCACAAACAAAGCCCCTACATAGTAATCGGTGTAAAAAACCACCAAGACAGCATTGAGGGCATCGCCCGTTTGCTCATGCGCACTCATCCTTCCTCTGAGATACTCATAATAGACTATGGCTCCAGCGACGAAACAAGGGCTATTATAGATAAGCTTTGCGGCGATTTTCCAAAAATTCAAAAAAAATTTAATTAAAATCACAAAAAAGGACAAAAGCTTTTTTTGAAGTCTTTAGTCCTTTTTGTGCGTTTAAATATAATATTTTTCCTTGTATTTTTTATAGCTTTTGTTAAAATACTCCACCTTCCCCATTTTTACATTGTTAAGATATTCATGGCTTTTTAAATTTTCATCTGCAAGCTGTATCATATACACTGCTATATTTGAGCAGTGGTCTGCCACACGCTCGATATTTGTGAGAATATCTGAAAAAACGAACCCCATTTCAAGACTGCATTCACCCTTTTGAAGCCTTTGTATATGCCTGGATTTTAAAACCCTTTTTATTCGGTCTATAACCTGCTCTAAAGGTTCAATTTCCTTTGCGGCTTCTTCATCATTTTCTATAAAAGCCTTTATGGTATTTCTTACTATTTCTTTTGTTGCTGCTTTTACCACCTCAAGCTCTGATTTTGCATTTTGAGAAAACTTTATATTTTTTCTGTGTATCTCCTCCGCCGCCGACAAAAGATTCACTGCATGGTCGGCAATTCTTTCAAAATCCCCTATGCTATGCAAAAGATTGGAAAGGTCACGGCTGTCATTCTTGGTTATATTTTTTTGGCTCACCTTTACAAGATATGCACCTAATCTGTCTTCATAATTATCTATAATCTGCTCTTTCTCTCTTATCAGACTTTCTTTTTCTTTTGAATATTTTTCCAGAAGCTCCAGCGCATCAAAAAGTGCCTCCCCTGATATTTTTGCCATACAATTTGCTGCTTTTTTACATTCTCCTATTGCAATTGAAGGTGTCATCAAAAGACGCTCGTCCAAAAATTGTTTTTCCTCCTCTTTTTCTTCCTTTTTTACAACAAAATATGCAAGTTTTTCAAGCTTTGTTATAAATGGGAGCATAACAAGGGTTGAAAATACATTAAAAATTGTATGCACAATTGCAATTCCTGCAGGAGTTACCACATCGTTATTGAATTTAAATTCCACAAAGCTTCCAATTCCATAATAAATTATTAAAAAAGAAAGGGTTCCTATAAAATTAAAAGAAAGATGAATAACTGCTGACCTTTTTGCATTTTTGTTGGCTCCTATACTTGAGAGCAATGCTGTCACGCAGGTTCCTATATTCTGCCCTAAAATTATGGGAATTGCAGATGCATATCTTACCTTTCCCGTTGTTGCAAGCGCCTGCAAAATTCCGACAGACGCTGAAGAACTTTGAATTATTGCTGTAACAATAGCACCCATTAAAACGCCTATTATGGGATTTTGAAAAATCAATAAAATATTTTGAAAGCGAGCATTGTCGGACAAAGGCTCAACCGCTGAGGACATCATATTCATTCCAAGCATTAAAATTCCAAAGCCCATAAAAATTGTCCCTATATCCCTTTTTTTAAAGCTTTTAAAAAACATTATAAGGATTATCCCTAAAAAGGAACTGATTAAAGCAAGATTTTTAGGCTTTAAAAGGGTAATTATAATATTATCCGAGCTAATTCCCGTCAGGCTTAAAATCCATGAAGTTACAGTTGTTCCAATGTTTGCTCCCATTATTATGCCCACCGATTGCGAAAGCTTCATAATCCCCGAATTTACAAACCCTACAACCATTACTGTAGTGGCTGACGAGCTTTGTATTATTGCTGTGACAACAGCACCGAGCAAAACTCCCTTAAACGGATTTGATGTAAGATTTTCCAAAATATTTTTAAGCTTTTTTGCAGAGCTTTTTTCCAAGCCATCTCCCAGAAGTATCATTCCGTACAAAAATATTGCAAGTCCCCCTAAAAGGGTTGCTATTAAAATAATCCCCATGTGCTTTTCCATCCTTTTTTTGCTTTATATATTTATTGTCGGGTTTTTTTCTTTTCTTATTCCCTTTTTTAGATAAGACTTATGAATTTTGATGTATATTTAAAAAATTTTAATTATTTTTTTGTACAAAAAAAGA
>JAZURZ010000089.1:0-2842 GCA_045606465.1 Clostridia bacterium
GTGTTGTTGCTATGATTGGTGTGTTTATTGATACATTTGTCGTTCTTACCATGACAGCTTTGGTTGTTATTTCCACACTTTATGCAGGTCCTGAGCCCATGGTTTCAAGCGCAGGCGTTGCAGAGGGTCTTTCAAAAACCAACATGATGCAAACTGCTTTTTCAAGCATCACAGGCAGCACAATAGGCAATGCTTTTATTGCAATCTGCTTGTTGTTCTTTGCATATTCAACCATTATCAGCTGGAATTATTTTGGAAAGATAAATGTGAATTATCTTTTCGGAAAGAAGTCAACAGTTCCTTATACAATAATTGCTCTTTTATTCATAATGCTTGGCTCTATATTGTCAAACGACCTCGTATGGGAAGTGACAGATATGTTCAATCAGCTCATGGTTCTTCCCAACGTTATAGCTTTATTTGCTCTGAGCAAAATTGTTATCAATACTTCAAAGAAAAACAAATAAACTATATCAAATCTTTAAAAATGCCAATCCCCTCGGACAAATTCCGAGGGGATTGGTATTTCTTATTTTTTATTCATGAAAAACATATGTATCATACATTTTAAAAACTAGTTTTATTCTCTTTATCTTATTCCATATTTTTCTATGATATAGTCCATATCCTTGTCGCCTCTGCCCGAAAGATTTATAAGAATGGAACCCTTGCCTATTTCTTTAGCAAGCTTCATAGCATATGCAACAGCGTGAGAGCTTTCTATAGCAGGAATTATTCCCTCAAGTCTTGAAAGGGTAAAGAATGCGTCAATGGTTTCGTCATCACCAACTACATCATATTTTACTCTGCCCAAGTCATGCAAAAATGCGTGTTCAGGGCCAGAGGAGGGATAATCAAGACCGCTTGCAACCGAATATACAGGCGCAGGCTCTCCATTTTCATCCTTAAGCATTATGCTGTTAAAACCATGCATAATTCCCTCTGTTCCATATTTTAAGCTTGCGGCATGGTCGCCAAGAGCTGTGCCTCTTCCTAAAGGCTCTACTCCATAAATGTCAACAGGATCATTTAAAAAGCCTGCAAAAAATCCCATTGAATTTGAGCCACCACCAACACATGCAACAATTGCATCAGGCAATTCTCCTGTCATATTAAAAAACTGTTCCCTTGCTTCAATTCCGATTACGCTTTGAAAATCACGCACCATCATCGGGAAAGGATGAGGGCCTACTACAGAGCCGATGCAATAAATTGCGTCCTTATATTCATTGCAATATGCTACAAATGCTGCATCAACCGCTTCTTTTAAGGTTGCCAGACCATGGGTGACCTCAACGACATTAGCACCGAGAATTTTCATTCTTGCAACATTGGGCGCTTGTTTTTTTATATCCACTGAACCCATATATATGTCACATTCAAGACCAAAATATGCCGCAGCAGTAGCAAGGGCAACTCCGTGCTGACCCGCTCCCGTTTCAGCAATAACCTTTTTCTTTCCCATATATTTTGCCAAAAGTGCCTCGCCCATGCAATGGTTTAGCTTATGTGCCCCTGTATGATTTAAATCCTCACGTTTTACATAGAGTTGAACTCCATTTCCTATACTATTTGAAAGTCTTTCAAGATAAGAAACAGGTGTGGGTCTTCCCTGAAAATCCTTTCGGATTTTTCTTAGCTCAGCTATAAACTTGCTGGATTTGCAAATTGTATAATATGCATCGGTTATATCCTTCATTGCTTTTTTTAGTTCTGGTTCAATATACGCACCGCCATATTTCCCAAAAAAGCCATTTTCGTCAGGATATTTTTTTAAATATGTGTCAAAATCAATGTTGTTAAATTTCAATT
The DNA here is from genome assembly GCA_045606465.1 of Clostridia bacterium. Lineage (GTDB taxonomy): Bacteria > Bacillota > Clostridia > UBA1381 > UBA1381 > CAKSQL01. Next base: position 1,813 of record JAZURZ010000089.1, read on the forward strand.
TAAATTCCCCCTCAAATTAATTTTATTTATATACCTGCTATTTTGTCAATTAAGTCAATCTCTTCTTTTGTGAAATCTGTTTTTGATAAACTTTGTATATTTTCCAATATCTGATTTGGTTTTGACGCCCCTATAAGAACACTGGTTACTCCATCACGATTATAAACCCATGCAAGAGCCATTTGTGCAAGTGTTTGTCCTCGTTTTTGAGCAATTTGATTCAATGAATTTACCTTTTCTAAAACATCTTCTGAAATTGAATTCTCACCTAAAAATCTGCCATCTGTTTTTATTCGACTATCATCAGGAATTCCCTTTAAATATCGTTGTGTAAGCACTCCCTGTTCGAGCGGGCTAAAAACTATCATTCCTTTTTTCTCAGATAATGTAGCATCAATAATTCCATTTTTTTCTACTGTTCGATCAAAAATTGAATACCTGTTCTGATTTATTACAAATGGACAATGCAGCTCGTTTAAAATCTCTGCCGCCTCTTTCATAGTGGCACCATCATAATTGGATAATCCTACATACAAAGCCTTGCCACTTTTTACAATTCTATCAAGAGCCCACATGGTTTCATAAAGAGGAGTATCGGGGTCCATTCTATGATGATAAAATATATCAACATAATCTATATTCATTCTTTTTAAGCTTTGATCAATGCTTGCTGAAAGATATTTTTTGCTTCCAAAATCGCCATAAGGTCCCGGCCACATGTAATAACCTGCTTTTGTGCTTATTATCATTTCGTCACGATGATTTTTCATATATTTATCAAGTATTTTTCCGAAATTTTTCTCAGCACTACCTGCTTTTGGGCCATAGTTGTTAGCTAAATCAAAATGTGTTATACCATTATCAAAAGCAGTAAAACACATCTTGCACATATTTTCAAAATCCCCTGTGTCCCCGAAATTGTGCCAAAGACCAAGCGAAACCGCCGGAATTTTTAAGCCGCTTTCACCGCATTTTCTATATTCCATCAAATCATATCTGTTTTTATTTGCCTGAAGTCGGAGGCCAAGCG
>JAZURZ010000090.1:0-2391 GCA_045606465.1 Clostridia bacterium
AAAAAAGCAAAAACCTTGCATATTCATAAAAATCAGCTATCAATAAAATCGGAACGACGCGCATATGTCGTTCCCTACAATTATTTCCTAAAAAAAACAACTCCCTCTCCCCTTAGTCACTAATGAAAAACTAATAAGGGATATTCTAAAAAGGGGCTCACCCCTTTTCAGCTATTCTCCTCATTATTTCACTTTCGGTAAAAACTTGTAATATTTTATCATTCTTATCCACCAAAAAAACCAAATAATAACAAGAACAAGAAAATTCTTTCGCTATTTGTTTAAAGTCCTCCCCCTCCCTCATAATTACGCTTTTTATCCTCTGATTGGCAAAGTTTTTGCCCTTTTCTTTATAGAACATAAGCTCCCTTAAAAAATCGACATTGTATTTTTCCTCACCCACAAAAAGATTACACAAAACAAATATTATCAAAAAGCATATGGAATAATTAAATCTGTTAACTACAAAAAGATAGCCACCAAAACACGCAAGTGCCACAATTGTAAAACCACTCACTACCCTCATTATTTTGCTTGCACGCATATAGCCTATTCTTCCTGCAATAATCTTTTTTAATATAACCCCTCCATCGGTGGGAACTACAGGCAATAAATTCAGCAAAAACAATGCCATGTTCTGATAGTAAAAATCCATTGCAATGGGGCTTTTTAAAAAGGGAATTGCAAAAAGTGCCATAATTGCATTAGAAAGAGGCCCTGCTGAATATAAAATTATTTCATCTGCCAGAGAATAGACCATTTTGTTTTTAAGCCTTAAGTTAAGACCAAATGGGCATATTACAATTTCAGAGGGCATAAGTCCTATGCACAAAGCCGCTCCAAGATGTGCAAGCTCATGGATTGCCATTATTAAGTAGCACACAAGAAATCTTTTTGCCTCTCCTGTCGCAAGGCAGATTATGAAAAGAAGAATAGTAAAAAAATGTATCTTCAAATGCCTTGTTATTTTTATCATAATTTTTAAATGCCCTCCAGAAAAATTATATTTACATGCCTTTTTATAAAAACTTGTATTGCAAAATATTTTCACATAATATTTATATTTTTGTGCACGAAAAAAAAGACCGCAACAAAGCTTTGTTCTTTGTTTCGGTCTTTTGAAATTTTTTAATTATTCAGCAACAAAAGGCAAAAGGGCAATTTGTCTTGCTCTTTTAACAGCTATTGTAAGCTGTCTTTGATGCTTTGCGCAGTTACCGCTTATTCTTCTGGGAACAATCTTTCCACGTTCGGAAACAAATCTTCTCAATTTCGCAGTATCCTTATAATCAATAGCTTCAACCTTATCTACGCAAAACATACAAACCTTTTTCTTTGAACGTCTTGCTTTTACAGGTCTTTCCATCTTTTCGGACATTTTAAGTAACCTCCCTTTACAATTTTTATCATTGTATCAACTATGCACGCACTTTTAGAATGGCAAATCGTCATCAAAGGCTAAATCTCCACCGTCTGCAAAGCCTATATCGTCAAAGCCTTCGGTCAAATTTTCCGCAGGTGCAGGCATTTCGCTTCTTTGCGGAGCCTGTGAATAACCAGCGGATGAACCTTGAGTGCCTGATTCAGACTTTGAGCCTGTAAAATATGCCTCATCTACTACAACATCGGTAGCATACTGCTTTTTGCCATCAGCGCCATCCCAGCTTCTGGTCTGGATGCTTCCAACAACTGCTATCATGCTTCCCTTTTTGAAGAATTTATAAATAAATTCTGCCTGCTGACGCCACGCTGTGCAGTTGATAAAGTCAGCTTGTTGCTGACCCTCTTTTGCAAACCTTCTGTTCACCGCAATTGAAAACCTTGTCACATTAACACCTGATGGTGTCTGAGAATATTCAGGGTCGCGGGTAAGTCTGCCCATTAAAATTACTTTGTTCATAATTCACACCAACCTTCTTTAATCGGACGTGATTACTTCTCATCCTTACGAATAATGATTGTTCTGAGTATCTGGTCATTAATTCTGTATTGTCTGTCGAGTTCTTTTGGGAAATCTGCATCCGAAGTAAACTCTACCAACACATAGTAACCCTCAGTTTTATCATTAATTTCGTAAGCAAGTCTTCTCTTGCCCCACTCGTCAACTGTTCCTACAGTTCCGTTAGCTGCAATAAGACCTGTGAACTTTTCGATAACGGCTTTGGTTGCCTCTTCGTCAAGTCCTGCATCAATGATAAAAATCGTTTCATAGCTGTGCAATAATTTTTCAGCCATTTTCTACACCTCCTTATGGACTTTAGTCCCGAAACCCTATGCTTCGGGCAAGGATTGTCCGAATTCTCGGACGCTTGATACACAAATCAAGCCTTATAATTATATACTAATTACCTTGATTTGTCAACTGTTTGGAAAAAAATATTATAACAATTT
>JAZURZ010000091.1:0-5418 GCA_045606465.1 Clostridia bacterium
CAGATTGTAGTGCTCGGAACCGGAGATGAACGCTATGAAAATCTTTTCAGGCATTATGCGTGGAAATATCCTGACAGGGTTTCTGCAAATATATATTTTTCAAATGAACGCTCACATCTTATATATGGTGCGTGTGATGCATTTTTGATGCCGTCACGTTTTGAGCCTTGCGGACTTTCCCAGCTTATATCCTTGCGCTATGGAACCCTTCCCATAGTTCGTGAAACAGGGGGCTTAAAGGATACTGTCGTTCCATATAACGAATACACAGGTGAGGGAACTGGCTTTTCATTTGAAAATTACAATGCCGATGACATGATGCATGTAGTTGAATATGCGATGGATATTTATTATAACCGCCGCACAGAATGGGATAAGATAGTTAAAAACGCAATGAAAGCAGATTTTTCATGGAATATTTCGGCTGACAAATACATTGCAATGTATCGCAAACTGACGGGAATATATCCGATTGAAGAAGTGAAGGAAAATAAAGAGCCAGAGGAAGAAAAGAAAAAAGATACTGTGAAAAAAGCAGCTCCTAAAAAGGCAAAAAAGACCATAAAATCTCCAGAAAAAGAAAAGAAAGAAAGCAATAAAAAATCATCTGAAGAAAAAGCATCACCAAAGAAGACAGCTTCCAAAACAACAAAAAAGAGCGTAAAGGCAAGTGATGAAAAAAAGTCAGATGACGCTCTTTTGAAGGATAAAAAAACCAAGTAATTTTTGCAAGGAAATATTGAAAGGATTGATGGAATAATGGCAAAGCTTACAAAAAAGGAAGAGGTGCTAAAGGGTGAAATTATCGGAAAAATAGAAAGACATTTCGGAAAAACCCTTGACGAGGCAACACCTAAAATGATATATACAGCGTCAGCCTTGACTGCACGTGACATGATAATGTCAAAATGGGCAATTTCACACAAGGCAGTAAAGGAAGTGGGCTCTAAGAAGCTTTATTATCTTTCATTTGAGTTTCTTATGGGACGCTTGCTTGCTACTAATGTTTTAAATCTTATGCATACAAAGGAATATAAAAATGTAATAAAAAGTCTGGGATATGAGCCTGAGGATATTGTTGAACTTGAAAATGATGCAGGTCTTGGAAATGGTGGTCTTGGAAGACTTGCCGCTTGTTTTATAGACTCTCTTACAACCATGGATTTGCCTGCATATGGCTGCACAATACGCTATGAATATGGTCTTTTCAAGCAAAAGATTGTAGATGGCTATCAGACTGAGCTTCCTGACCCATGGCTTGAGGATGGAAATGCATGGGAAATTGCACGCCCTGAGGAAACTGTCGAAGTAAAATTCGGCGGCAATGTATATCCCGATTGGCAGGATGGAAGAATGACCTTCAGATATGAGCAGGCACACACAATTCTTGCTATGCCATACGATGTGCCTTTGGTAGGATATGATTCAAAAATAGTAAATAAGCTTCGCTTGTGGTCGGCAAAATCTCCCGACAGCATGAACATGAAGGAGTTTAACAGCGGAAATTATGCACGTGCAATGGAGGAAAAGCAACTTGCAGAGGTTATATCAAAGGTGCTTTACCCCGAGGATAACCACAACGAGGGTAAGGAATTGAGATTGAAGCAGCAATATTTCCTTGTTTCTGCAACCCTGCAATGGATTTTAAGGGAATTTGGCGACAGATATAACTATAATTGGAGTATGCTTCCCGAAAAAGCAGTAATCCACATAAATGACACTCACCCAACCCTTGCAATTCCTGAAATGATGCGTATTTTAATTGACGAAAAGGGTCTTGGCTGGGACGAGGCATGGTCAATTACAACAAAGGTGTTTGCTTATACAAACCATACCGTCATGAGTGAGGCACTTGAAAAGTGGAATTTTGATATGTTCAAAAAAGTGCTTCCCAGAATTGCAATGATTGTTGAGGAAATGGACAGAAGATTAAAAGAATATCTTGAGGTAGTATATCCAAATGACCCCCTAAAGCATAAGTATATGGCAATTATTGCTGACGGCAGAGTATATATGGCAAACATATGCCTTGCGAGCTGCTTTGCAATAAATGGTGTTTCAAAGTTGCACACAAAAATTCTTACCGATGATATCTTTGCAGACTATTGCCGCTTGAATCCTGAAAGTTTCCATGCAATAACCAATGGTATAACCTTCAGAAGATGGATAGCAAATTGTAATCCCGAGCTTGCAGGTCTTATTACTGAAAAAATAGGTAAGGGCTGGTTAAAGGATTCCGAAAAGCTTAAAAAGCTTGTACCATATGCAGATGACGCAGAATTCAGAGAAAGCTTTTATAAAATTAAACGCAAAAACAAGCTTGCACTTGCAGAGTATATAAAGGAGCATAATGCAATAGATGTAAACCCCGATTCCATTTTCGATGTGCAGGCAAAGAGATTGCATGAGTATAAGCGTCAGCTTTTAAATGTTCTGCACATAATTGCAGAATATGATGAGATTTTAGAAAATCCAAACAAAGAGTTTGTGCCAAAGACATATATTTTTGCAGCCAAAGCAGCTCCGGGATATGCAAGAGCAAAGCTTATAATAAAGCTTATAAACTCGGTTGCAAAAAAGGTTAATCAAGACCCCAGGGTAGGAGACAAAATCAAGGTTGTGTTCTTAGAAAATTATGGTGTTTCAATAGCCGAAAAGCTGGTTGTTGCAGCAGATGTTTCGGAGCAGATTTCTACTGCGGGAAAGGAAGCGTCGGGAACTGGTAATATGAAATTTATGCTCAATGGCGCAATCACAATAGGAACGCTTGATGGTGCAAATGTGGAAATGTTAGAGCAGGTTGGAAAAGATAATATCTTTATATTCGGCTTAAAATCAGACGAGGTTTTTGCAAGGGAAAGATATAGTGACTCAAATGAGGTAAAGGATATATACTCAACCAATCAGTCATTGAAAAAGGCAATAGACCATCTTATAGATGGAACATTCTCAGACGGAAACACACAAATTTTCAGAGATTTGTATCAGACCTTGCTTTTTGGAGATTATGGAACGCCCGATACCTATATGGTATTAAGAGATTTTGAGGAATATTCAAGAACCCATGACAAGCTTTCCAAGCTTTATAAAAATCGTGATGAGTGGGTTAAAAAAGCAATTATGAACACAGCCTGCGCAGGATTTTTCTCAAGTGACAGAACAATATCGGAATATAACGAAAAAATATGGAAATTGAATCCTTTGCAATAAAGCAAATGTCATAAAAGATTTAAAAGGGAGCATAAGTGTTTTTTAAAAGACACAAAAGCTCCTTTTTTAAAAAAAGAAGGGCAATGAAAATATGTTGAAAATAGAACACAATTCAAGAAATGAGTTTTATCGCAAGCCTTTCGGAGCGGTAAGAGAAATTGACAGCGTAAGGCTCAGAATAGGCATAAGCGGCGGAGGTATTCCCAACAGTGTAAGGCTTGTATATTGCGATAAAAATAAACAAACGCATATAAAAAATATGTCCTATGTTTTTGAGGTGGGAGATTTTTGTTTTTACCAAGCTATTATTCCTCCGCAAAAAATCTTAGGTAATGTTTGGTATTATTTTGAAATTTCTACCCATGAGGGGCATTTTTACTATGCAAATAACCAAAAACTTTTAGGCGGTGTCGGGGAAATTTATCATCAAAAGCCTGATAAGTTATATCAGATTACTGTCTATTCAAAGGATTACACCACCCCCGAATGGTGGAGAAATTCAGTGTGCTATCAGATTTTTTGTGATAGATTTTCAAATGGAAATGCTGATGGCTCATTTTTGGGAAACCGTAGTGATATAATAAAAAGAAATTGGGGAGATATGCCCTTTTATTCTAAAGAACAGTTCGGAGGGAAATACCTTGCCAATGACTTTTTTGGCGGGAATTTAAAGGGAATAGAAAAAAAGCTTTCCTATCTTGCAGAACTTGGAATAGACGCAATTTATTTAAATCCTATTTTTAAAGCATTTTCAAATCATAAATATGACACTGGGGACTATAAGAAAATTGACGAAATGTTTGGTACAGAAGAGGATTTTAAAAGACTTTGCAAAAAAGCAGACGAATATGGCATAAAAATAGTTTTGGACGGAGTCTTCAATCATACCGGAAGTGACAGCAGATACTTTAATAAGAATGGAAATTATGACAGTGTTGGAGCATATCAGTCTAAAGAATCTGAGTATTATGATTGGTACAACTTTGAAAATTGGAACAACAAATATGAAAGCTGGTGGGGAATGCTTACTCTTCCTCAGGTGAGGGAAGCATCCGAGTCTTATCAGAACTATATTTTAAAGGACGAAGATGCGGTGGTAAAGCATTGGTTAAAGGCAGGAGCTTTTGGCTGGAGATTAGATGTCGTTGATGAATTGCCGGGATTTTTTGTAAAAACCTTAAGGCAAGAGGTGAAAAAACAAAATCCCGATGCAGTAATAATCGGCGAGGTGTGGGAAGATGCTTCCAATAAATGCAGCTATGGCGAGGAAAGGGAGTATTTTTTAGGCGGCGAGCTTGATTCCTGCATGAACTATCCCCTGCGTGATGCGCTTATTGCGGCAGCACTTGGGCAAATAAACTCACACGAGCTTGACCAAAGGCTTATGAGCATAAAGGAAAACTATCCAAGACCTGCATATTATGCACTTTTAAATTTTCTCTCATCTCATGATGTAGAAAGAATTATAACTGCAATGAGCGGAGCGCCTGACCGAAGAAGTGTTTCGAAGCAATGGCAGGCAGACTATAAAATTGAGAAAGATGCAAAAAACATTGCAGAAGAAAGGGTAAAGCAGATTGTTATGCTCATTATGCTTATGCCGGGAGTTCCATGCATTTTTTATGGAGACGAGGCAGGAATGACAGGCTATGGCGACCCATTTTGCAGAGCGACCTATCCGTGGGGGCATGAAGATAAAGAAATGCTTTTGTGGTATAAAACTGCTATAGCGTTAAGAAAAAGCCACAGAGCATATACAGATGGCGAATTTGAAACGGTGTATAAAGTAGATAACTGTTATGCTTTTATACGCTTTCTTGATGATGACAAACACATTGTGGCAACTAATTTTTCAAATGAAAGTTGTTGGTTAAGGCTCGATTTGGCAAGATATGACATACACTATCTTTCAAATGAACTTTTTGAGGAGTATTATCAATCGGAGGATGGAATTTACTACATCGAAATTCCTCCAAGAGGAATTAAGACCTTTACAGGAAAAAGATATTAAAAAATGCAGTCGTAATGATATGCACCCCAAAAGTTAGACACTTTTGATATGTACCCCCTTACTGGACAAAACAGTAGAGGGGGTTTTTATGTGAAATATCATTTTGCGGTATTTTATGTATTGTAAAGCATTTGAAAATCCCTTTTAGATACTGCCTTTGTGCAGGCAAGCATAAGAAGATAACAAATGCATCCCAC